>JAIBAD010000009.1 GCA_019695395.1 Alphaproteobacteria bacterium | reverse complement strand
AATCTTTATGGTAATGAAGGTGAAGATAAAATTTATGGAGGGGATGGAGATGATTATATTGAAGGTGGTAATAATTTTGATCTAATATTTGGTGGAGCAGGAAATGATCTTATAGTTGGTGGTAAGGGAAATGATTTTTTAGCAGGTGGTGAAGGGAAAGATACTTTTGATGTATCATTGGATAATAATGATGGTTTGGATGATACAGTGCATGGAAATAATGGAACGGAATGGGATTATAATCATGAAGATAACTTTGATGATACCATTGATTTTGGATCATTAGACCTTTCTAATTTTGTGTTTAAAGCTGCGACTCTTTTCAAATCCCCTTATAATTTTACTTGTTACAATAAGACGACACGTGAAAGAGATAGTTATTTTAATATTGAATATGTAAAATCAGATAAAACAGGTATTTTATCTATTAAAGATGTTTTATCACGCTATAGTCTTGTCGCAGATGATGTAGATTCAACGTCATCACTTCTTTCGCAAGCTATGGGTGGATTTGGGGTGGATGGATCTGGTACGGTTGAGGGGTTAGATTCATATGACCAATCCAGCCAATCATATTTAACAGCGGTTGTTGATCCAAGACATACAGTTTAATAGATTAATTTAATTGCTGTGATAAAAGCCATCAGGTTTCTGGTGGCTTTTATTTTAGAAAATTATAGATAAAATGCTTAATATAATAAAGAACCATAAAGCTTTAAGATAAAAATGTACGATTTTTCTTGACAAGGTAATAGAAATCTGTTAAATATTGTCATACTTAAATACGTGTATCCAAAGCCCTTTTGATTTCAAAAGGGCTTTTTTATTTGGGCGAACGGAAAGGAAAAACCATGTTGTGACATAATCTAGAATTGTTGTTTTAAACCCATAATTATTACTAACACATAGTCATGTATCAGATGATTATGTTTTTTTTGTTATTACCTATTTAAAGGAGGATACCCCCATGTCTCAATCACTGTCTCAATCATTTACCTATGATCCAGCTTTAGCTAAAAAAATATGTATCCAAATTGCCCAGGGATATGAATTGGAAAAATTGTGTGAGGATGATCAAACCCTGCCCCCTGCTGATCAAATTATGGTTTGGCTGTTAGAGGAACCGGAATTCTATACTCTTTATATGAAGGCCAGACGTATTCAATCCGATATGATGGTGGATAAGGTGGTACAAATTGTTAAACGTACCCAAAGTTTTTTAGTTGATCACGAGAAATCATTAAGCATCAGCCAGCGATTTACCTATACCCGTATGGTAATCAGCACGATGAAATGGATTGCTTGTAAATTAAACCCTGAAAAATATGGATCAACCAAACGTAATCCTAATATCGATAAATTAAAGCAGATAGAAATTCAGGCGATAAAACGTTCCGTAGCCAAAAATCAAGATCATAATTCTTCAATTGCTTAAAAATTTTATAAAAGTAACATACTTATGTATTGAGAATTGCTATGAATAATTTTTTTACATTTAAAGGAATATTTTATGTCTTTATCATCTAAAAAAGTAGTTTTGTAAGAAATCCAAAAACTGATTTTGGATCAACAACGGCTCGTACAGAAACGGGTACTTATGGCAATGATGTGCTAATCGGCAATCTTGATGAAGAAAATGAGCTTTATGGCGGCAGAGGAAATGATTTATTAATTGGTGGTAATTTAAATGACTATCTTGGTGGTGGTCGCGGTAATGATAATCTATGGGGTGGCAATGGTGATGATGAGTTATGGGGTGATCAAGGTGATGATACATTAGATGGTCAAAATGGCGATGATATGTTGAATGGTGGTGATGGTAGAGACGTTTTGTTTGGTGGTGCTGGTGATGATAAATTGTATGGAAAAAATGATGATGACTTTCTTGATGGTGGTGATGGGAATGACATTTTGTTTGGTGGTGATGTTGGGTATGATGCCGATGATTTTGTTGCGGGTAAAGGTAATGATTATATTTATGGTGGAAATGGTCGTGATAGCTTATATTTTGCTGGTAATGCGGACGATTATTTTCTTGATATTACAACTAAATATCCAGGAAGCTCTGATGAAACATTTACCTTCACAGACTCCGTAGCAGGACGTGATGGTGTAGATAAAGTCGTATCTGTTGAAGATTTCTTCTTTAAAGACCAATGGATTGATAGTGATGATATTCCACGTGAAGGTTTTATTACAATTACAGCCGAACAATTAAAAGAGGCAGTTGCGTCATTTGGTGCCAGTCATGCTTCCTTAAGTGATGTAAAAGATTATTTGAAATCCCAAGGCGAATGGACTTTATCCTTAACGGCCCCATCGAGTTTAGTAAAATAATTCTGAATATATAATCAATAATCGCAAAAAGCCGTATTGAAAATAATGCGGCTTTTTTTATTAAAAAATAAATTGTATAATTAAAATTAATTTATAATTTTTATTCTAATAGAGTCATTTTATGCGATATATTTATTTTATATTATTTCTACCATTTTTTTTAACTTCATGTATGACAACCGAAAAATATGAAGGTAAACTAGACGCCTTTATCGGGCGTCATGTTGATGAATTAGTATATGCATGGGGCCCACCCGATAAATCTTACACTTTTCAAAATGGCACAAGCATTATGGAATATGCTTATGATGATATCGATCAGGTTGGTGATGATACACCTGGATCGCCAAGACAAATTGTCCATTATAAATGTAAAACAAAATTTGAAATTGACCAAAATGGTATTATTCGTACCTGGTCATGGCTGGGTAATGATTGCCAAAGCTATTGATAATTATTGAATAGTTACTATTTATATAAAAATATTTTTGAATAAATAATATTTTATTAAATAAATTCATAAAATTAACCATATATTAGTTTGTATCATCTTATATATGATAATTACCTTATGGATAATTTTTTTAGATTTTTATTATTTTAAAGAATTTTATTTATAACGTTTTTAGTGCCATCTGTTCTTGCATCTGTAAGAAACAAAAAATCTAAAAATCAATTTTATACAACTTCTCTTTCTCCTTTTTTTGATCAATTTGATTGTCTTTATTAACTGAAACGATAGCAGGATTTGGTGGTAATAATGGATCTGATATGTATGAAGGATTAGGTATATATGATCAATTCAACTAACTTCATTTAACAGCTGTGTTTGATTCTAAATTTGTTATCTAATCAAACTAATCATAAATATTTTTAATAAAACTGTTGGATATTTTTCTAGATATTCTGTCAGCTTTATTAACTATTATAAATATTTATTCGATTATTATATTGAGTTTATGAGTTTATTAATTATAGTACAAATTTTATTAATTTAAAATTAAACAATATTTTTTAATTAATTGAGGAAATAATATTATGAAATCACTAAAAGAAAATAACAAAAAGCAATTTAATTTACTACCCTCTAACCATGTTGAATCTGATCATTTAGAATTTGACTTCCCCTTTTATAACCTTGTTGTTAATGGAACATCCGGTAATGATATAATAAGCCGGGATGGTCCTACGGATAATGACCAATATCAAATATATGGATTTGATGGGAATGATATTCTAACCGGCGGGTATAAAGATGATGAAATATATGGGGGGAATGGTAATGATCAATTATGGGGTGGCAATGGATATGATACCCTTGAAGGCAATAATGGTGCAGATAATATATATGGTGACGCTGGTGATGATAAAATTGATGGTGGAGACAATAATGATGTTTTATTTGGGGGTGATGGTAATGATGAAATTAATGGTGGTGCTGGAAATGATATAATAAGTGGGGATTTTAAAAGATCTGGTGCAAGTGATTTTAATGATTCTATTCATGGTGGTACAGGTGATGATCAGATTAATTCTAGTTTGGGTGATGATTTCGTTTGGGGTGATGATGGCATTGATATAATAGATACTGGTGATGGGAATGATACCGTAGATGGCGGTAATGGTACCGATCTTGTAGAAGCTGGATCAGGAAACGATACAGTAACAGGTGGCAATGATAATGCACAAGATTTTTTGTTTGGCGAAGCAGGGAATGATAACCTTTCCGGTGGAGCAGGGGATGATGCATTAGATGGTGGAGATGATGATGATACGCTTGATGGTGGTGCTGGATCTGATCAATTATTTGGCGGTTATGGAGATGATATTGTAAATGGGGGAAATGATGATGATTTTGTATTCGGCCATAGAGGAAGTGATCATGTAAATGGTGGAGATGGAGATGATTTAATCAATTTTACTGATTGGACAAATCCAGAAGATTTTGATTTTGCAAACTTGGATATAGGTGATGGTTCTGATGATGTATTTGATGGTGGGAATGGTGACGATTTGTTTTTCTTTGATAAACGTACAAGATTTGATGATTATACTTTCACCAAAGTCAGTTCTACTGAATTTAAGTCAGTTCATAAAAGAACTGGTGAAACAGACCGTTTCCTTAATATTGAAGGTGTTGTGTTTAGAGGAATTGTTTATTCAGTAGAAACGTTTTTACAAAAACGTGGCGCCTCTTTCGCAGCAGATGATACAGATCCAACATCATTACTCTCCCAAGCGATGGGTGGATTTGGTGCTGGTGTATCAGATGGTACAGTAACCAGTTGGGAAGATTATAAAAGCCAACACAGTCTTTTTACTGTCAGCAATAGTTAAGTATAACTATCTATTCTAAAAAAAGGCCACATGGTAACCATGTGGCCTTTTGTTCTTGTGATTAGTTAAATTATTTTTTCGTGATACGGCCTTCAACCTTAGGCTCAACACCTTTAGATTTTTTGCTAATTTCTTGGATATAGGCAGCTAAAGCATCTTCTTGGTTGATGCCATTATCATAGGGATTAATGGCTTTTTCTTTTAACATAGAGTAACCATCACCACCCATACGCATAAAATCATTAGCTGCAATTTGATAAACCTGATCTGCTTGAAGAGGTACATATTGATTATGATCATCACGAACCTGTACATCCACAATTCTGCTGCCCACAGGTTTGCTTACATCCCATGTATAGCGAAGACCAGAAACCTGTAAAAAGCGTCCTGTACCCTCATTGCCATGATTTTCAGCTTTGCTGACACCATTTTCAAGCGCCAGTTGCAAATCACTGCCCTTTAACCCAAAAACAGAAATATTATTTGAAAAGGGAAGAACCTCTAACACCTGACCATAATTAACTGGACCTTTTGGTATACTGGTGCGAATACCCCCACCATTTTGTAGGGCAATTTGGGTTTTATATTTTTTCGTGGCGGATAATAAAGCATCGGCCATTAAATTGCCCAAATTACATTCTTCAAATCTGCAAATGTCACGGTCTCCAACCAAATCAACGGTGGCTACACCTACCTTCTTTTTCCGGAATTCTTCTAAGGGTTTGGCAAGTTTGTTCACCATATCCTGAATTTTTTGATCTTGGGCAACAGCATTATCCAAAAGGATAGGATCACCTTTCCAGCTGACTGGTACGCCGTTTGGGTTAAAGGTTACATCTAAATCCCCTAAATAAATACCGGCATAATAATCTTGTACAATTAAGGCTGGATCACCCGATGGTCTTTTTACCACAACAGGATATGAAGCTTCTGCGGCTTTATTATTATTGTGGAGCAATGTGTGACTGTGGCCACCAACATAAATATCAACGCCTTCGACACTTTCGGCCAGTTTCATATCTTCGACCAAACCTATATGGGTTAAGGCAATAATTTTATTAATGCCTTGGGATTCTAAATTTTTAACCTCTCGTTCAAGGGAAGTTTTTAAATTTTCGAACACTATTTTTTTACCTGGGTTGGATAAAATAGGGGTAGCTTCGGTTGTTAACCCTACAATGCCAATTTTTTGACCATGGGACGTAATAACCAAAGATTTAGTTAAATATTTTTTTAAATTTGGCTCTTTATCGGCATTAATATTGCTGGATACAAATTTTACATCTTTACTGTCTTTTAAAAATTTGGCGAGTTCTGGAACTCCGTCATCAAATTCATGATTACCAATGGTTACAGCATCATATTTAACAGCATTAAGAAAAGGGGATAAAGATTTGCTTTTATACTTTGTGTAAAATAAACTTCCTTGAAAGAAATCACCCCCATTCAAAACCAAAACAGCTTGATCTGGTTTTTCGTCTTTAATTTTATTGATGGCTGTCATCATGCGGGCAAACCCACCAAAGCATTTTTTTGCCTCGGCATCTTTTGGTGTGCATGCAGAACCCGTCATTGTAACTTGATCAACGCGACCATGAACATCGTTATTGTGTAAAATGGTTAGATTAAAATCAGATCCGTTGGGTGAAGTTTGAGCCAACGCTATAGAAGAAGATAAAAAAAGGATACTGATTAAGGAAAGTTTATGAAACATAAAATACCCCATAAGGCTAAATATTGATGGAAATCTAGAGATATTAGGATTAGATAAGTGATGAAACGGTATCTACCATATCGTTTGAGAGAACGCAATAAACAAAAGCTTTTTTGGCTTTTTGAAGGGAATAAAACCTAAAAACCAGAGACAATATTAATTCATATCGTAATTAATTCATATCGTATTTTCTCCATAATCTTATGAAACGTCTGGGACTTGGGACCCAAGCAGGTAACATTTTAACATTATGGATTATTTTGGGAATAGATAATACTTCTTGAATGCGTCGTTCTAAAAAAACCCAACTTTCATGCTGACCTTGGGATTGATCATTAAGCCAATAGAATAAAGTACTGATATAAACAAGACCAAGCAACCCACGCTTTGTGTAAAAATTATAATCGGTTGATTTATCTTTTAACGCGTACCATATTTTGTTGGTTGTATGGTAAACGCAACGCATCGATGCCATAAGATTTTGTGGCTGCATCATAATAAAAACAGCACGACGAATAGATTCTTGATATTGGATGTTTTGCTGTAATCTAATTTTAATGGCAAGGGCCACTTTATTTCTAATTGACATGGTTGATAGATCATGGGTTATGAATTCGTCAATCATTCTGATATCAGCTTGATGGCTAAAAAAAATGATCATATTTTTATCAATTGGATCATCAAATAATCTTAAAGCTTTTGGGTCATCTATATGAAGATCTTTGGCAGCGTGCTTAAGTGATTGCTGTGTCCATCCTTGAAAAGGAACATAACGTAAAGCTTTATAAAGAAGATCTTTTTTTAAATTATCATCATTCATCAACTTCTTCACCTGAATCAAGATATTGTGTCATTTCTTCTCTGAACCCCAAGAGGGTTAAATCCGTCATACGCATAGGATAGAGTATACCATCCAAATGATCATATTCATGCTGAAAAACACGCGCATGATAATCTTTAGCCTCTTGTTCTATCCATTCACCTTTGGGTGTTTGACCCCGATATTTAATATGGGTATATCGGGGAACTTTGCCCATAAAACCTGGGACCGAAAGACATCCTTCCCAACCAAGCTCTTTTTCTTCGGATAAAGGTGTAAATTCTGGATTAATTAAAATAGTAAGTGGCACATCAGTATTATTGTCCATTCTTTCTTTGGGAACCATAAACATCATTAATCTTAAAGAGCAATAAACCTGGGGAGCCGCTAGACCAATTCCCCGAGAATCAGCCAAAGTTTCAAGCATATCATGAATAAGTCGCGTTATTTCTGGCGCAGAAATATTATCGATTGGTTTCGCTTTTTCCTTTAAAATTGGGTGTCCCATACGTGCGATTTTTAAAATAGCCATAATTTATATTCCATTTTAATTTTTATGCTAAACACTACTTCACAAAAGATTTATTATGTGTTAAACCTTTCCAGGGTTTTAGCTATTAAATTCATTTATTAACTAGTGTAGCTCTTATTTAATGAAAGAGCTAATTTCTTTTTTAGGGTAATATTAAGGAGAAAAATTAAGTGGAAGTTCAAGTTCGTGATAATAATATTGACCAAGCCTTACGAGCATTAAAGAAAAAAATGCAAAGAGAAGGCGTTTTTCGCGAAATGAAATTGCGCCGAAATTATGAAAAACCATCAGAGCGTAAAGTACGCGAACGTTCTGAAGCTGCACGTCGTCATCGCAAATTATTACGTAAAAGATTTGAACGCGAAGGTTATTAGATGGTAAGGGGTATTATTTAACCCTTAATCTAAAATTAAAATTAGCTAGTTTTATTTAAAAGTATATAGTTTTCCGTGTTTTCTAATGCGCTTTTGGCAAGCGTTTTGCGCATTGTTGCATCATCTGTGCGGAAAACACTTACATATGCTATTCCATCTGTTCCAGTAAAAATAGATGAAACTTCCCAAACAACTAACGGCACATCACGTCTGCGGTATTTTTGACCAATAGCTATTTCATTAGCATTTCTGCGATTGCGCCATAAGAAGTTAAACATTAGTACAAATAAAAGTTAGAGGTTAATAATTAATAATATGGTAATTTATTCTTTTATTCTTTTTATATTTATTGTATGAGTTAAGTCAAATTGTATATATAAAACATAATTTATGTATCTATATAATTTATCTGTCAATAATCTATCATTATAAATACCAAAAATGGAAGATGTTTTTTCTAGCGCGCAAGCTGTTGTCGATAATTTAAAACCAACAAATCCCGTATATTGTTTGCGTCCACATATTTTGCATCAATCGGCCCAAAAGTTTCTGGATCATTTTCCTGGGCGTATTCTTTATGCGGTTAAATGTAATCCCCATTTACGGGTATTAAAGGAACTTTATCATGCAGGTATCCATCATTTTGATACTGCATCTATTGCTGAAATTGCTTTGGTTAAAGATCATTTGGCACGAGCTGAGGCATATTTTATGCATCCTGTTAAGGGACGTGATGTTATTAAAGAGGCTGCCCAACATTATCAAATTACAACTTATGTGATTGATCATGAGGATGAATTAAATAAAGTTATTGAAGAATATGGAGATGTTAAAACATTAAATATTCTTGTGCGTTTTAAAACGCCCCCGGTTAAAGGAATGATTTTATATCTTTCTGGGAAATTTGGTGCAGACAAAGAAGAAGCAGGTAGGCTTTTAAAACTTGCCTATGATAAAGGTTGTAATGTGGGATTAAAATTTCACGTGGGATCACAATGTGTGCATTTGGATGCCTATGCAAAAGCCTTGGAAATGGTGGGGGATATCCTTGATACTACAAAGATACCAATTAAATTTCTTGATGTTGGGGGTGGTTTTGGGGCGACCTATTTAAACCAAAAAGCCCCCACAATTGAAGAATTTTTAAATGTTATCAAAGCAGGTCTTGCTAAACTTCCCTTATCCAAAGATTGTATTTTAATGTGTGAACCAGGTCGAGTTATGGTTAATGATGCGATGTCGCTAATTGTACAGGTCCAATTACGTAAGGATGATTTGCTTTATATAAATGATGGAATTTATGGGGCATTACCAGAAATGGGATTAGCAGATGTACAGTGGCCAGCAAAATTGCTGCGTCCCAATAATCAATATTCAGAAAATTTAAAACCCTTTACTTTATATGGTCCAACATGCGATTCAGCTGATGTGCTTAAATATCCTTTCGAATTGCCTGAAGATATTAAAGAGGGTGATTGGATCGAAATCGATAAGGTTGGTGCATATTCTTTGGCTATGGCGACCCATTTTAATGGATTATATTCAGATAAATTGGTTATTATTGACTCAAAAAAGAATTAAGGTTTAAATCTTTTCTTTTAACCATTGAGCAATCGATAAAGCAGCATAGGTAAAAATCCCATCGGCGCCAGCTCTTTTAAAAGCCATCATTGATTCAAGCATTGTTGATTTTTCATCTAACCAACCTTTTTCATGGGCGGCTTTGATCATAGCATATTCACCACTAACTTGATACACAAAGGTTGGTATATGAAATGTACTTTTAACCCTGGATACAATATCTAAATAGGGCATACCTGGTTTAATTAAAACCATATCGGCGCCTTCATTAATATCAAGATTAATCTCACGTAATGCTTCATGACTATTTGCAGGATCCATTTGATATGTACGTTTATCTGCTTTGCCTAAGGCTGATTTAGATCCTAATGCATCACGAAAGGGGCCATAAAAATTGGACGCATATTTTGCTCCATATGACATAATGAGACAGTTTTCATAACCTGCTTCATCTAAAATTTTTCTTATATATCCAACCCTGCCATCCATCATATCAGAAGGGGCAACAATATCTGCCCCTGCTTCAGCTTGATAAAGAGCTTGTTTTCCTAGAATTTCTAATGTTTCATCATTTAAAATAATATTATTTTCTAATAATCCATCATGCCCATGACTGGTATAGGGATCAAGGGCAACATCGCATATCACCCCCATTTCTGGTATAGTTTTTTTTAAAATTTTAATTGCACGATTACACAAATTATTGGGATTTAAGGCTTCTTTCCCATGATGATCTTTCTTATCAGTTTCAATAACAGGAAAAAGAGCTAAAGCTAAAATGCCAAGGTTAGCTGCTTTTGTCGCTTCTTCAACCAAAGCATCAAGGGATAGTCTGTAAATACCAGGCATAGATTCTATAGGTACGTGTTTTGTAGATCCATCATGAATAAAAACTGGCCAAATAAGGTCATGAATAGTTAAATTATTTTCTGCAACCAATTTTCTTATCCATGATTGTGATCGATTTCGTCTTAATCGTGTTTGGGGATATGATGGTTGGTTGTTAAAATTCATAGTGTTTATAAATTTGTTTTTCATGACTTTATACTTTTACTTATAAGAGAATTCTGCAAAAATAGATTTCAATTGATGATTTTATTTATAGAACAATTACTATAGTTTATGAAGAGTAGCATTAAAAATCTTTACCCAGACTTTTTACCAGGCTCCGTATGGTTGGTGGGGGCAGGTCCAGGGGACCCAGGTTTGCTTACAATGCTTGCATGGTATGCATTAAAAGAAGCAGATGTTATCATTTATGATGCTCTGGTAAGTACAGAAATATTAGCCTTAATTGATTCTCATAAAACTATTGAATTTGCCGGTAAAAGGGGTGGAAAACCATCAATTAAACAACCTGATATTACGTTACGTCTTATAGAATTGGCTAAAGAGCGAAAAAAGGTATTACGTCTTAAAGGTGGTGATCCTTTAATCTTTGGACGTGGTGTCGAAGAAGCGCTTAGTCTAGTTGCAGCTTCAATACCTTTTCGTTTTATTCCAGGAATTAGTGCAGGGGTTGGCGGGCTATCCTATGCCGGAATTCCACTAACATGCCGGGATACAAATTCATCGATTATTTTGATTACAGGTCATGATTTAACCGGGCAAATTCCTCAATCAATTGATTGGCAATTATTGGGTAAAACAACATCACCTCTAATATTCTATATGGCTTTAAAACATCTTGATATTATTATAAATAATTTACTTAACCATGGACGTAATTTTAATGAGCCTGTTGCAATTGTCAGCTGTGCTACATTAAATAATCAACTGGTTTTTGAAAGTACACTTGGGCATATGATTCAGCATATATCAACGGAGACCATTGATCCACCGGCACTTTTTGTGGTGGGTGATATTGTTAAATTACGGGCTGGACTTGATTGGTTAGGTGCCCAAAATGGACGGAAATTAATAAGTGACCCTTTGAATAAACAAGAAAATACTGGACATGGATAATTCTTGCCCTATAGCCCCAGGTTTTATTGTTGCTGCCCCATCATCAGGATCTGGCAAAACAACAATTACCATGATTTTGATCCAAGGATTAAAAGAAAAAGGGTTATCACTTGGCACATTTAAGGTTGGACCTGATTATATCGATCCAGAATTTCATAAACAAATTATTGGACATGATTGTTATAATCTTGATTTATGGGCTATGACCAAACATCAAATAGATAAAATTTTATATAATTTATCTTGTGAGAATGATTTAATTATAGGCGAAGGTGTCATGGGTTTATTTGATAATATGTCAATTACCCAAAATTCAACCGCCGATGTTTCTTTGTATACGGGATTGCCCATTTTACTGGTGATTGATGGCAAGGGTATGGGGCAATCCATAGCAGCTTTAATCCAGGGGTTTTTAACTTATAAAAAAGATCTTAAAATTTTAGGTGTTATTATCAATAATGCAAAAAGCGATAAACATATTACAATAATAAAACAAGCAATTGACCCATTAAATATACCTATTGTTGGATTTATTCCGTATGATGAAGGAATAAAAATTCCATCGCGCCATTTAGGATTACATTATGATAAGAAAATTGATGAAGATTTCTTAGAAACTTTATCAAAACTTGGACAAAACTATATTGATTTTAATCTTTTGCAGCAATTGATTAGTAATAATAGTCAAACAAAAAAGGTGCAAAAAAAATCAAATGTATTTTTTAATCCGTGGGGGCAAAGTGTGGCGCTAGCTTATGATCAGGCTTTTTCATTTGTTTACCCATCGATGATACATATGTGGCAAGACAAAGGAATAGAAATTAAAAAATTTTCACCCCTTAACAATGAGCCACCTCCTAATGCGGATACGATTTATTTGCCAGGCGGATATCCAGAATTATATTTAAAAGAATTAAGCAATAATTATACCTTTTCAGAAGGTTTAAGAAAAGCTGCCTATAAGGGATTAAAAATATATGGGGAATGTGGTGGTTACATGGTAATGGGACGAGCTATTATTGACCAGCATAATAATCATTATTCTATGACAGGGTTATTTGATAATGAATTTTCCTTTGTTGAACATAAATTACATTTGGGATATCGCACGGTTGAAATCTGTACAGATACAATTTTTGGTAAAAAGGGAACAAGATTTCGTGGTCATGAATTTCATTATGCAAATTATGTAACTTATCCTCAATCTAATTTTTTATTTCAATCCTATGATAGTTATAACAAAGATTTAGGTCTTTATGGACAATGTAGGGGCAATATTTTGGGTTCATTTATTCATATTATTGATAGGATAGATGATTAATTTTGGTTTATAATCAATAGTGCGTTTTATAAATTATTTTCAATATAATTTTTATATAAAGTTTTTAATTTTTGACTATAAAAATTATTGTTTAGTAATTTTGTATCTAATTGGGTTATTGGTTGAATTTCTATAACACTGTTCGTCATAAATATTTCGTCAGCTTCAATTAATTGTTGATAGGATAAACTTTGTTCATACAAGGGCCATTTTTGATCTTGAATTAACTCTATGATGGTATTTCTAGTAATGCCGTTTAATATACCATCTGATGAAGATGGGGTATAAATTGAATGATTATGCACAATAAAAATATTACCTTTTGTACTGCAAACAGGTTGATCATAAATATTTAAAAATAGGGCATCATCAAACCCTTTTTCTTGGGCCTGGATTAAAGCTATAACATTATCCATATAAGAAAGTGTTTTCATGTTGGCTATCGGTGATGTTGGATTGCGTTTAATTGAACTAATTGTACATTTATATGATGCCATTTTTATTTCTTGATAGGGATGGCAGGTAATAATTAATACTGGCTCTTGGCATTGTTGAATTGAAAGACCACGTTGACTAGCACCTCTCGTTAAAGTGATACGAATAATGGCATCCTTAAAATTATTTAGATCTATAAGTTTATTGATCGTGGTATCAAAATTAATTTTAGGAAAGGGTATTGATAAAATTTTTGCTGATTTTTCTAGACGTTCTAAATGATTAACCAAAAGAAATGGTTTTTGATTATAAACACGTAAGGTTTCAAAAATGCCATCAGCTAATAATAATCCTCGGTTATTGATATGAATAAAAGATGTTTCAATTGGTTCAAAAGTATTATTAATAAAACTATATATTGTCATAATAATTTAGTTTTTTAAAAAATTATTTAAAATTTGGTATCCATATTCTGTTAATAAAGCTTCTGGATGAAATTGAACACCAACTAATGAATCTTTGTTGTGAGCAATAGCCATAATTTCTTTATCTTCCGTTTCTGCAGTAATAGTAAAGCATGCTGGTAACGTGTTTGGATCAATAACTAGAGAATGATAACGTGTTACTAAAATATTATTAGGGACATTTTTGAATAACCCTGTTTGTGTATGTGTAATGATGGACGTTTTTCCATGTTGGGGTTTGATTGATTGTATAATTGAGGCTCCATAAATGTATGCCATGCATTGATGACCAAGGCACACGCCTAATATGGGAATAATATTGGTATATTTTTTTATCATCTGTAACGAAATTTTTGCATCTTGGGGATGGCCAGGACCAGGTGAAATAATAAGATGTGTTGGGTTAATTATATCAATATTTTCATCAACCTCATCACATCGTTTAACTGTCACAAATGATCCAAGTTCGCGTACATAACGCGCAAGATTATGTGTAAAAGAATCATAATTATCAATTAACAAAACATGCATGATAATTATTACCTTTGAAAAGCTTCTATTAATAATTTGGCTTTGGCTAGACATTCTTCATATTCAGAATGTGGGTTTGAATCAATAACAATACCGGAACCCACATGAAAAGAGCCAAGATTTTTTGTTAAAACAATTGTTCTAATTGCAATATTTGTATCCATCGATTGATCAAATCCAATATAGCCAATAGATCCGCAATAAGAGCCACGGGGATAATGCTCTAATTTATCAATAATAGTCATGGCACTTATTTTAGGTGCTCCAGTAATAGATCCACCTGGAAAACAAGCAATGAAAAGATCTATAGCATCTTTATCTTCTTTTAATTTTCCTGTTATAGTTGAAACCAGATGAAATATACTAGGATAAGTTTCTAATTTAAAAAGTTGGGGTACAGTTACACTATGATCTTCGCACACTTTAGATAAATCATTTCGTAGCAAATCAACAATCATTAAATTTTCACTTTGATCTTTGGGGTTGTTTTGCAATAAAGATGCATTTTTATTGTCTAGATTTTTATTTTTGTGCCTTGGAATTGTACCCTTGATTGGTGATGTTGTAACATTACCATGATCCAGTTTTAAAAAACGTTCAGGTGAAGATGAAATAATTTTTATATCATCGAAATTTAAATAAGCCGAAAAGGGGGCAGGATTAATAGTTTTAAGAATATAATATAATCGTTGGGCATTATAATATTCTGGTAATTTAACGAAAAACGGAAAAGTGAAGTTTGTTTGGTATATTTGTCCCTGATATAAATAGGATATTATTTTATCTATTTTTTCTGTATATTCTTTTTCTGTTAAGAAGGCTTTTGGTATAGAAGGTTTTTTTGAATGATAGTCAAAAATTTTAATTGGTTGGTCGAATCTTTTTTTTATAGCTTCTATTTGTAATTTTGCCTTATTACCTCGTGTAAAAAGATAAACGGATTTTTTATGATGATCAAAAGCAAGTACTTGATCATAAAATCCTAAAACTATGTCAGGTGTCTTTTGAAATAGCTCTTTGGTTTCTATCGTAAATCCAAGGAAACGCGCTGATTCATATCCCCAAAATCCAGCTATTCCTGTTTGAAAAGGGGGTAAATTTGGCAATGGCTTAAAAGAAAATTTTTGAATTATTTTTTTAAGAAAAGAATATGGATTTTCTTTAATAATTATATCATTTAATGTATGATAATGATTATGGCTTTTAAAAACCATAAAAGGATTGAAAACAATAAAACTGTAATGATTGTAAATGGGTTCTTGCCCGTTACTTTCGAATAAAATAAATCCTGGCATTTGATCGAAACATGGTAAAAGATCGCCTGGATTACGCCAAGGTAATAAAGTAACTTTAACTTCGGATTGATATATATCTTGGTAAAAATTTAAATCCATAGAATGATTCATATAATTTATTTGGCTTTACTATAGTTCATATTGTTTTTAACATTGGCGTTATTGGTAATAAATAGTTTTTTTTAATTTCGGTTATGCAAGAAAACCAACATCAATTCGATTTTAATAATGTGCGTTCCTTGGCTGGAAAGTTATGGAAATTTTGTTCTTATGATGAACGAGCAGCCTTGGGTTTCCAACGATTTCTTAATATTGATGAACTATTCGCTCGTTTGCTTACTATACGAAAAGTTGATTTAAAGCAGGCACAATTTTATTTATCGCCTAATTTAAAATATTTTATGCCTGATCCATTATTATTGAATGATATGGATAAAGCTATTGGACGTCTTTATCAAGCAATTATTACAGGGGAAAATATTGCAGTATTTGGTGATTATGATGTTGATGGGGCAACATCAGCAGCTTTATTAAAATTATTTTTTAAAACACTTGGAATTCCACTTACTCTTTATATCCCAGATCGTTTTAAAGAAGGATATGGGCCAAACATTGCGGCTTTAAAAAAATTAAAAGAGCAAAATATTCAAGTGGTCATAACAGTTGATTGTGGAATTACATCTTTTGATCCATTAGCTGAAGCCGCAGAGCTGGGTTTGGATATCATTGTTATTGATCATCATGCCGCATCTTTTGAATTACCTAAAGCGGTGGCTGTTATTAACCCTAATCGTTTGGATACAGAACCTACTCTTCACCAAAGCACAAAACATTTAGCCGCCGTGGGTGTAACATTTTTATTAATTGTAGCACTTAATCGCCATTTACGTTTAGCATCATTTTATTCAGAAAATCGTCCAGAGCCAGATTTACGACAATGGTTAGATTTAGTGGCTTTGGGAACTGTATGTGATGTTGTTCCTTTATCTGGGCTTAATCGGGCTTTTGTTAAATTGGGATTAGCCGCATTAGCAAAAAGAAAAAATATAGGCCTTACAGCTTTATGTGATATTGCTGGTATTAATGATAGCCCAACTTCGTATCATTTAGGTTTTATGTTAGGGCCCAGGATCAACGCAGGTGGGCGAATTGGAACATCAGATTTAGGGGTCAAATTATTATCATCTGATAGTATTATTGATGCGAAACAATTGGCATTAGAACTTGATTATTTGAATAAAGAACGCGGTAATCTTGAAAAAGATGCAATTAATCAAGCAATTTCATCTGTATATTCTAAGGGATATCAGCAAGATAAACCATTTGTTTTAGCTTCATCATCTGAATGGCATCCTGGAATTATTGGGATTATAGCTGCACGATTAAAAGATCATTTTAATGTACCAGCTTTTGTTATTTCTTGGCAGGATAAAATCGGTAAAGGATCTGCAAGATCAATTCCAGATTTTGATTTGGGCAGTGCCGTAATTGCCGCACGCCAAGAAGGTATATTAATTGAGGGTGGGGGGCATGCCATGGCAGCAGGTTTGACCATTGACCAAGACAAAATTTTGGAATTTGAAAAATTTTTATCATCCCATTTGTTGCGGCAAACAAATAATGTTATTCCTGTACCTGAAATTCATATTGATGGTATTTTATCGACGCAATCATTTGATGACTATTTATATGATCAATTAACTTATCTTGCCCCATTTGGTAGCGGAAATCCTGAACCCAAATTTTTAATGCCTTTTATGAAAATTATTAAAGCTGATATTGTGGGACAAAATCATGTAAGATGTATGATTATAGGGAAAAGTGGCCGGGCGGTTAAAGCTATTGCCTTTCGCTGCGTAGAAAATACTTTGGGTTCTTTTTTATTAAAAAAACAATCAAAGCTTCATTTGATTGGGCAAATAAAATCCCAAAAATGGCAAAATCAAACCACACTTCAATTTATTATTGAAGATGCAATGCCAGTAGTTGAATGATATATAATTTTTCTGCTTATTTGATCTATTTTATTTTTATAAAAATTAAATTTGCCTAAGAAACTTCATTTATACTTTAAAAAAGTATATACTTTGTAATAACATTTAAGGATCTTAATTATAAAAATTAATCTGATTAAAATTGGTAATTCTCAAGGGATACGTCTTCCGAAATCTTTGATTAAAGAATGTAATTTTGAAGATGAAATTGAAATAACTGTACAAAATAAAAAGATTATTCTTTCTCCTGTTGTCCATTCTATAAAAAAAATACCAAGAAAGAGGTGGGGCAATTCTTTTAAACTTATGGCTGAAAGAGAGGATGATAAACAGTTGAATCCAGACATTTCAAACCAGTGGGATCAAGATAATTGGAAATGGTAAATAAAAGGATTAAACGTTTTGATGTGTATCAGACGGTACTTGATCCCACTAAAAAAGGTGTAGAAATAAAGAAAACCAGGCCATGTTTAATTATTTCTCCTGATGAAATGAATTTTTATATTCAAACAGTAATTATTGCCCCATGACAAGTGTTTTACGTCCTTATCCAACAAGGATATCTTGTACTTTTATGAATAAAGAAGAACAAATTATTTTAGATCAAATCCAAACTATTGATAAAAATCGGCTACTTAAAAAAATGGGATCTATTAATCAAAAAATAGCACGTGAAATTTGCCAAATTTTATCTGAAATGTTTGCTTATTAGTTTTAGTATTTTTTTATTAATATAAAATAAGTTTGGTTGATAAAAAAAGACCCCCGAAATATTTTCGAAGGGTCTAAGTTAGGATATAATGCAAAAGTGAAAAATAATCAGAATAGTGATTATAAACTAATCAATTTTCCTATACTTGAAAAGTATTTTTTATAAAAAACTAAAGTCCATTTTTATTTAATAACGGTTTCCGTTCTTTTACATTAAAATAACTCATTGTTTAAATAGATTTAATAATAGCTTTATATTTGAATACATATTAAATATTATAATGAATATGTATAGAATAGTTAATAGTAAATTTTTATATATAAGTTTAGTATAATAAATCAAAAAAAAATGGCTTTTTATATTAATATTAAACAATAAATAATACATTTTATTATTTATTGAATAAATCGTTATATTATGTTTATTACTATATTATTTGAATTAAAATAATTGAAGATTTAATGTCACAATGATGTACATATCTTTATATACTTGTTTTTCCAGAATTTTATTGGATTAAATTTTTATTTGTAATTCTCTCCAAGAGAATAATGATTCTAAATTAATGTAAGTTAATTTTTATGTATTCGATAAAAAATTTAAACATAATAAAATTAAACTGTCTCCTAATTTTAATACTGAAAAATCATATTTTGCTAACTATATAAATTAAACTAATTTATAGATGAATATTATGTATTTGAAATGAATAGCGATTTGTGTGTATAAAATAAGGGCTAGCATGATTAAAAACTTTATAAAATATACGTGTCAGTAATTATAAAGATAATCATTAAAACGTTTTGCTATAAAGGGGGAAAGAACAATGGCTTGATTCCGAAATGAATCAAGCCTAGTTCTTTTCTAAGATTATAATTCTAAGAGATATAAAAGATAATTGATGGTCTTAAAATATATTTGGATTATAATTATATAAACTTAATAATATTTTATGTTATTATGGTGATAATTATGATAACAAATAGGCTTATGCAAGTAACATAGATTATTTATTACATTAATTATAGTTTATTGAGGAAAGTGAAATAAATATGAAAATTAATATTGGTTTTTCAAATAATAAAAATTTATTCAATTATCCATTTGACAAAAAATATTCATTGAAAACTTGTTTTGGTATTAATACACCAATTTTAATGGCTGATGGGACAACTAAGATGATTGAAGATATAAAAATTGGTGATTGGGTTATGAGTTTTGAAGGATTAGATCAACTAAAACCAGGTCGTGTTATTAGAACATTTTCCCATGAAATTAATGATCTGTATGATTTAGATGGGTTAAAAGTTACAGCAAACCACCCATTTTTAACTTTACCCTATAGTATTGCTTCTAATATAGGCGAAATGAATAATGAAAAAATAATTAATGATAATACAGATAAGCTTTATGAAAAAAAAACAACCCCAAAAAAACCTCATAAAGTATGGTTAGATTTTTTTCCAAATCGATCAAAGAAAAATTCTTCTCTTAGGAATTCAAACCATTCTTCTACGGTGTCAATGACAACAGGTTATCAGCAAGTTCGAGTAAATAGCCAAATACCTGCTTTTATGGATGTATCAAATGATGATATGCAACCTTTTCCGATGTCTCCTGGTATAGTTAATAATACATTACCAGTTCAAACAACTAATCAATTCCAGCTTTCTTATCAACCGTTAGGGATGATTGATAAAACTTATTGTTTGGTTAAAGCTAATGGGTTAATGGTTAAACCACCATCTTTAAAATTATTAACAGGTAACCATCTTGTTTATAATTTTACGGTTGAAGGTTGGCATACCTATATAGCAGGGGGCTATCGTGTGCATAATAAATAATTGGGTTTAATTAATTATAAACACTTAAATAAATAATATTTTTGAATAGTGATCTTGCTATATTTATTGTGTAATTAAAATATGATTTGGTTGGTTCTTAATACGATCAAACCAAGCACGAATTGCTGGATAAGATGTAAAGTCAAAGCCACCTTCATGGGCCACATGGGTATAAGCATAAAGGGCGATATCACTTATTGTATAACAATTTGCTACAAAAAAATCATTTGTACTTAAATGTTTTTCCATAACATCTAGGGCAGCATATCCTTTTTTATGTAAATTTGGAAGTTCAGCTAATCTTGGGCTATCGGGCTGTAAATGCTTTACAAAACGTGCTACTGCAACATAAGGTTCATGACTATATTGTTCAAAGAACATCCATTGAAGAATGCGGGCACGATTTAATTTTCCTTCAGGTAAAAAAGGTGTGTTTTCGGCAAAATACCATATAATAGCATTAGATTCTGCCAGTATATTTCCATCTTCTAATTCAACAGCCGGGACTTTTCCATTAACATTTTTAGAAAGAAATTCAGTAGTTCTTGTCCCACCTTTAAAAATATCCATTTCAATGCGTTTAAACTTTTTGGCTAATTGGGTAAGTAGAAGTCTAATTTTATAGCAATTACCAGAGATAGCACTGTCATAAAGTGTAATCATCAAAATGTTCCTTCAATTTTTTGTTAATTTAAATTATATAAGTTCATTATAGCTAGCCTTTTTTAAAAAAATAAAGAAGATAAAGAAAATTAAGCTTTAAATGATGATTGTTAGTCAATTTTAAATTAATTTCACAAAAACAGCTATTTATTGGTAATAGAACAATATAGAACTAGGTTGACAATTAGTAAGTAATTTTTTTATAGTATGAAAAATTTACGTAATTTTAATATAGGATAGTTGTAAGGCTATGAAAATTGTTAATTCTCTAAAATCTGCCAAAGCCAGACACAAAGATTGTAGAATTGTTCGCCGCAAAGGCAAGGTTTATATTATTAATAAAACAAATCCACGTTTTAAAGCTCGTCAAGGTTAATTAAATTTATCAATAATTTGTTAGATTTAATATCTAACAGTATTAATATTGATCAGCCTAATGGCATAACTTTCTTTTTGTGTTCGTCATAATGAATAATGCTGATCTTCGTTTAATTCTCAGTTTAGCGTTAGCTGGTACATTAGGTGGGATTCTAAGTGGTATACAAAGTAAACGTGGCTTTGTCCTTCCCTCAATCACATTAGTTAATCAAAAGAGATCCTATCATCTAGGTTTCATAGGAGATGCTTTATCTGGGTTAGTTGGTACCTTAGCTATTTTCCTTTTAATGCCAGTTAATCCTACCCCTGAAGGAGTTATAAATTTTATTCGTTTTATAGCTTTATCCTTGTTAAGCGGATATTGTTTTAATGCTTTGGTAGAATGGGTTTTTGTTCGTACCACAAAAGGGATAGAAGAACGGGCAAAAACAATTGAAGAAAGAATTCGTTTCCAAATTGAACAAAGTAAAAGAGACGGGGAAATATTAATTTTAATTAATGAGCTTTTACGTGGTATCGATGGCCCCGATATGAGCCAAGACGATTTTAATAAAATTGTTACAAGTGCATCTTCAAAAACGAGGGCACAAATTTATATCCAAGCAAATGATCATCGTATATTGCATACACCAAAAAGGCCAGAAGTAATGGAAAGGGTTTTACCTATTTTTACGGCCTTAGCTGTGGTAGAACCTATGGAAAGTGCGCATCGATGTTATGCGCAATTAGGAATGGTTTTAAAAGATAAATCTGATCCTGATTTTTTAGCAGCTAGAGAGGCATTCGATTTTGCTATAAGTTTAAGAAATCAATCTGGTCATCAAGGTGCTCCATATTATGAATATCAAAGAGCTGTATGTAATATAGTGCTTGATAGTGAAAATGAAGATACAGATAAAGATCGAATTAATAATATTATTCTGACGGATTTACGTTTTGCAACACGTTATCCGCGTACAGCTCAAGCTATTTCTCAAGATGAAATAGTGAATGATTGGCTTTATAAAAATGGGTATTCATCAACAATTTTAGAACAAGAATAAGTTTGGTAGTACAGTATAATAAAGGTCATATTGAATATGTATAGATTACTTTTTTTTATTGCTTTGTTTAGTGCGTCCTATGCCGTGGCTGATCAACGTGATCCCCGATTATCAGATCTTTTTGATAATTTACAAAAAACTAAAAATGTGTTTGAAGCTGAAACAACAGAACGTTTGATTTGGGATATATGGTTACAAGCGCCGGATTTAAAATCAGATCAATTAATGAAGACCGGAATTGAAGCTATGGCTGTTAGAAATTATGCAGTAGCATTAAAAAATTTTGATGAATTGATTAACCTTTATCCAGATTTTGCAGAAGGTTGGTATAAAAGAGCAAATTTGTATTATTTAATGGAAGATTATGATCAAGCAATTCAAAATTTAAATCAAACTCTTATGCTTGAACCAAGACATTTTGGTGCATTATCTTTGTTAGGTCTTATAAAAGTAAAACAAAATTTAGAGAGTGACGCGTTAGGGAATTACGAAAAAGTATTAGCGATCCACCCTAATATGAATGGAATGAAAGATAGGGTTGAAGAATTACGCAATCTTATTAGAGAGCGTTCTTTATAATTAATAGGTTAATCTCTTTTCAATAGTTAAAGGTATTTTCGCAAGATAATCTGCGATGCGTTCGCCTGCCTTTCCATCTCCATACATGGTATCGGATTTGGTAAAACCATTTTGAAGATGTTTTTTAATAGCTGACATAATTTCTGTCCGATTATAATCTACATCAATTACATTTTTGCCACGATCGCGTCCTGCTTGTCTGGTACCAATATTGACGGCAGGTACACCTAAATAAGAACATTCTCGGATTGCAACACTTGAATTACCTATAATACATTTGCTTTTCATCAAAAGCTGAATGAAATGTTCAGGCGGTATATTTTTAAAGAAATGAGCGTTTGTTAAAAGATTCCTTTCACGAAAATTTCTAATACCTTTTGACGTACCATCTGATCCTGCATCAACATTTGGCCAAAACCAAAGGGTAGGTATCTTCATTTCTGAAATAGCGTAAAGTGTTTCTTCAATATGACGACGGGCATCACTATATTCTGTTGTAACAGGATGCTGCATAACAACAAGATACCCATGTGTTAGATCCAGGGTAGGACCAACCCCATTATACACATCAAAAATACTTTTGTTAAAAAATATGGGATCTAAACTAGCTTTTTTTGCAATATCAATAGATGGACATCCGGTGATATAAACCTGATCAGGATTTTCCCCCATTTTAATAACCCGCTCTGCTGCATGTGATGATGCAACAAAATGTATATCAGCTAGTTTAGTAATAGCATGGCGGACTTTTTCATCAATTGATCCTGTCACTTCACCCCCTTGAACATGGGCAAGGGGAATATTCATATAAGCGGCGGCGACAGCTGTTGCCATCGTTTCAAATCGGTCCGCGATACTAATGACAACATCTGGTTTTAAATCATCAAAAGCTGTTGCCAATTCTGCCATACCAAATCCTGTTGATTTGGCAGAAGTAATAAGATTTTCACCTTCTAAAATCATATAAACATGTCGATCGATTTTAAAACCTTCTTTTTCAATAACACTAATTGCATTACCATAACGGTCCAATAAGGCTGATGCTGCAATAACAAGTTGTAATTCTAAAGAAGGGTGATTTCTAATTGCTTCTAATGCTGTACGAATTCTGGCATAACTAGGACGCGCAGTTATAACGACACAAATTTTTCTTTTCATAATTTTTCAATATCTTCCATTTTAAGAAATGTATTTTGGATTACATTATGGACAAGTCGTTTGCCAATAAATTCATTAATTTTATTACCTGGTATCCCAGTCCCTGGTTTTTTTAAAGTTAAATGATGTGGTTCAAGAATAGTACCAGCAGGTAGATCTTGTTTTACAACAATACTTTTCATAAAGATACTGCGTAAAGATTGGATATCTTCAGGTAAAGTTGATTTATCTACAGGATTGCTTTTCATCTTTTCAATATATCTTATACCTTGAACAAGTTGTTTAAATTGATCACACGTTAAAGATGCAATAACATCTGGTCCAAACATAAATGGACTTAATGTAATATGAACTTCTAAAACCTCGATACCCAATGTAGCTGCTGCTAACCCTGGAAAAATAGAGGCAGAATGGTCACTTAAACCAACAGCCAGATCAGGGTATTTTTGACGAAATGTTTCAATAACATTTAAACCCACATATTCAGGTGGACATGGGTAACTTGATGCAGCTTGCATCACCGCAAGAGGTGCAGAACTTTTTTTTAGTTTTTTAATAATTGTATCGATTTCATCATAGGTGCTCATCCCAGTTGACATCATGATAGGTAGTTTTGTTTTCACTATCGCATCAAGCATTAAATCGTTGCTAAGTTCGCCTGACGCAATTTTCCAGCCAGCAAGTCCACCAATACGTAGCAAAAGATCGGCAGCCTCTAACGAAAAAGGTGAACTTAAAAATAAAAGGTCTCGTTGGTGGGCATGATCCCGAAGCCCTGACCACTGTTCTTCGGTAAATTCCATTCTTTTCCAATATTCATATCGTGTTTTATCTTGTTTGCTAAAAATTTTACGCCATGGTTCACCTGGTGTGCTTTCTGCATCGGCAATATGCGTTTGAAATTTAACAGCATCCGCACCACAATCTGCTAAGGCATCAATAAAAGCATGTGCCATACCCAAACTTCCGTCATGTGATTGAGCAACTTCCCCTATAATGGTGCAGGGTTGGCCAAGTTTTGGATTATGAAGCCATGTTGTCATAAATAATCATTTCTTTCTTTATCATAAGCAAATCTGGCAAGTTCAAGATCATAAGGATCATCAATATTAATAATTGGTCGGTCAATAATAACAGCCGCACAATTTTTTTCAACAATATAGCCATGATTTATTAAAGTATCACGTTTTACGGCATAGCATAATCCATTTCGCGTGTAATAAGAAGGAATAGCTTGTCGGTTGGAATATTTATGACCATCTTCACAATAAAAGTGAAGAACATCAGATTGATCAAGTGTAAAAATTTTTTGGGGGGTATAATGTCCTGGCACTTTACTTACAGTTGTGGCAGCATCAAAATTTCCAGCAAGCATGGTTGTTAATGTTTTTTCAATTTCATCAGTTTTTCTTAACGGGGTGGTTGGTTGTAAAAGAATAGAAATATCAAATTGGCAGTCCCATAATTCTTCACATGTAAGCCACGCATGTTTCCAAGCATCTGCACCTGTTGCTGTATCGGATGCAAGATTAGCAGGACGCATAAAAGGAACCTCAATGCCATATTTTAACCCTTCATCAGCAATTTTTTGATCATCTGTACTTAAAACTATTCGATCGATCCATTTAAGTTTTTTAGCAACATTAGCACTGTGTCCGATAAGGGATATATTACCGATTTTTTGAAGATTTTTATAAGGAATACCTTTGCTTCCCCCACGTGCGGGGATAACAGCAAGAATTTTATAATTTTTCCATGTCATGGTTTAGAACCTAATTCCAATTGCTCCATAATATTTGCTACTTCTTGATCACGAAAATCCAATGAATTTTTTAAGCCATCTATGACACCTAACCGATTTTCTTTAGAATGATGTTGGTTCATTTTTAAAGAACATTCAACCTTTGTAACATTAAATTCAAGTCCAACAATAGCTTTGCTTAATCCTGTAATATAATCTTGGGGTGCATCAGAAATTTTCCAAGGTTCTTTTTGATTATGTTCATTACGAGAAACTAATTTTTCTAAGTGATCTATAATCCATTCGGGTTCGTTATGTTGTTGAACATGTCCATGTAAATGAAGAATTTGATAATTCCAAGTTGGGACAGCTTTACCCGTTTTTTTCTTTGTATCATACCAACCAGGATGAATATAGGTATGAGCACCCTGGAAAATAACCATAGCTGGATTTGTTGGAATAGCATGTTTCCATAATTCGTTAGCTTTTGAGATATGACCTTTTAAAATAATTTGTTCACCATTTTCTTCCCAAAGTAAGGGTAAGTGGCTGGAAATAAACCTTTGCTCTGAAAAAATGATTAAAACACCAAATTGAATAGTTTCAACTATTTTTTTCCATTCTTTTTTTTCTTCAATACGAAATTGCTTAGGAATAAACATATTTTCTATAATAATTATTTTAAATTAAAAATAGTTAACGATTAAAAATTTATGTCTATAGAGATATCTTATTTGCGCGATAAAGTATAGGGTAGTATTTAAGAGAATTGAATATTTTGATAAGCCAAGGTACATTATTTTTATTTCAATGAATTATTTATTTTTTGAATATGAGGCTAAGTTTTATGCGTAAGATTGTTTGTTGGGGAATTTTGTTTTTTTCTTTTTTTGTCCCATGGAATTTGGTATTTTCACAGCAATTACCAGAAAAATCAGATCTTATTTGGGCAGAACTTGCCCAACAAGCAGATAATCTTTCTTTTGATATACAAAAAAGTTTATCTGATAATAATAAAAATATACAAATTCCTGCATTACGTAAACAAATAGCTATTGATCAAGCTTCTGGCGATATCCAATCGGTTATCAAAAATTTAAAATTAATTCTGACGTTACCAAAACAAAATACAAGTGAAAATTGGGTTAATCTTGGTAAGGCATTAAAGCAAACTGGGTCTATGGATTTTATTGCGGCAGATTATCAAGCTTATAAAATTGAGCCATCAGCCCAAGGTCAAGTTAAAATTTTAAATGAAATTGCAGCATGGTATGAAGAAAATAACCAACCTTCTTATGCGTTAATTATTTATAGAAAAAGCCAAGAAATATTTTCAAACAATACAGCGCAAGGTAAAATAGAATTTTTTGAAAATAACATGAAATTTTCTATTCAATCTTCATCCCTAAACGATGAAGGTGATCAGCGTTTATTATGTATAACATTTACAGAAAAATTACCTACTAATTCAAATCAATTTTGGATGGATTATATTAAAATTGAACCAAAAATTGATCCGCTTATTTCGGTGAAAGATGAAAATTTATGTGTATCAGGTTTTAATTACGAACAAAAATATACAGTTAACATTTTAGCAGGTATTCCTAGTATTTTAGGAAATAAGCTTAATAAAAACGAACAAATTATTGTCAATCAAGCTTCAAGAACTCCAAGCCTAGGATTTCAGGGATCGTCCTATGTATTACCTAAAATAGGAACGCAAGGTATACCATTAATTTCAGTTAATTATAATCAAGCTTCTTTAAAACTTTTAAGAATTAATGATAGAAATATGATATCCCAAGCTTTACAAAAAGATGGAGATTTCTTTTATTCTTTTTTGGCATCTCTTGATTCATATAGTCAAGAACGAATTGCTAATAATTATGGTGAAAAGATATGGCAAGGTACCGTTGATATCAAAAACGTACCTAATCAAAAAATTATTACGTCTATTCCTATTACAGCTATAATTAAAGATATCAAACCAGGGGTTTATGTTTTAACAGCAGCACCAGTAAAAAAATATGATGATCATGGGTATCAAGTTTATGCAACGCAATGGGTAATCATTAGTGATCTGGGGTTAACAAGTTTTTGGGGACAAGATGGAATAACGGTTAATATCAGATCTTTGGCAACAACTAAACCAATTCAAGGTGCAAAAATAACATTATATGCCAAAAATAATGAAGAATTAATTTCTAAAGTTTCTGATGCAGATGGATTAGTTCATTTTGACCAAGGATTTGCGCGCGGTAGTGCAGGCAAAACACCACTTGCGGTTATGGCGAATTTGAATGATGATTTTTCTTTTTTAGATTTAGCTAAACCTGCTTTTGATTTAAGTGATCGTGGGGTAGGCGGGCGAGTATCACCTAATGCTTATGATCTCTATTTTTATACAGATCGTGGTGTGTATAGGCCAGGAGAAACGGTTCATTTGGTTGGTTTATTGCGTGATAAACAATCTAAGGCCGTGGAAAAATTACCATTGACACTTAAAACATATAGACCTGATGGAACAGAAGTTAATAAATTTATTCTTAATAACCAAGGTAGTGGTGGGTATATTTATGATCTTAATATTTCGGAAACAGCTAGAACAGGTCAATGGAAAATTATTGCGTATGCAGATCCAAATGATAAACCCATAGGGGAAATTACATATCTTGTTGAAGAAGTTGTACCAGCCAGAATTGAGGTCAAATTATCATCTGACGCTAAAAGAATTCTGCCTGCACAAGAAAATAATCTTAATATTCAAGCAAATTATTTATATGGGGCACCTGCTCAAAAATTGCTTATTAAATCTGAATTAAATATTTTGCAAAATCCAGAACCATTTCCTGGATATAAAGATTATCATTTTGGTCTTGTAGAAGAAGATTTTGTGCCAACACGTCAAGTATATGATGATGCATATACAGATGATAAAGGGCAATTTATATTGCCGATTAAAGCTATCAACGTTGAAACACTTACCCAACCACTTTTAGCTAAAATTAATGTTTCAGTTTTTGAGCCAAGCGGTAGACCAGTTATTGAAAATGCTGAATTACCTATTCAATCCCAAAATACTATGTTTGGAATTAAACCTTTGTTTGAAAATAGTACTGTATCGGAAAATAGCGAGGCTGCATTTTCTATCATTGCTGTAGATAGCGAAGGTAAAATACAAGATTATCCAAAATTATCTTGGCGTCTCATAGAAGAAAATTGGGATTATCAATGGTATTATAATGCTGGGTCTAATTTTTGGGATTATAAATTAATTGTTAGAGATAAAGTTATTAAACAAGGCGATTTAGCTTTAAGTAAAGACCAACCAGGAAAAATTGGTGAAAAATTAGCCTTTGGTCATTATCGATTTGAGGTTTCTGACCTAGAAACAGGGGTTGCATCCAGTATTCGATTTACATCAGGGTTTTCTGTTTTACCCACAGCTGGCGACACACCTGATACTTTAAAAATTGTTTCTGATAAAGAAACATATAAACCTGGTGATATGGCTCATATCATAATACATTCTCCATTTGATGGGGAAGCTTTATTGATGGTGGCAACTGATCGCATTTTATTTAAAAAGAACATTAAAATAACTAATAATCAAGATGTACCATTTGATTTAAAAGTTGATGAAAGTTGGGGGGCAGGTGCATATTTTATTGTAACAGCTTTTAGACCAGATTCTGGCAATAATATTTATGGCCCGAATAGAGCAATTGGTCTGAATTGGTTAGGTATTGATCAAACTATCCATAAATTTGATATAACGATGGATGTGCCAGAATACACAGCACCACGTCAGTCATTTAATGTTCCTATTCAAATTAATAATTTTCAAGGACAAGATAAAATATATCTAACACTTGCTGCCGTGGATGAAGGAATTTTGACATTAACAGATTATAAAGGTCCCGATCCTTTAACCTATTTTTTTGGAAAAAGACAATTGGGTGTCAATATTCGGGATCTTTATAGTCAATTAATAAAAGGTAAGTTAGGTGAAAGAGGCTTACTTAAAGAAGGTGGGGATAGTGTGACAAGACGCGGTACGCCATCAGAAATTAAACTTGTTTCATTATTTTCAGGGCTTGTTAATGTATCATCAGATGGTAAAGTAAATGTTCCTTTAAATATACCAGATTATAATGGTAAATTACGCTTAATGGCAGTAGCCTATAGTAAAGATAAAGTTGGATCATTAGAAAAAAATTTAATTGTACGGGATCCGTTGGTTGTGGAGGCACATTTACCAAGATTTTTAGCTTTAGCAGATACCAGTACCGCAACAATTATATTAAATAATTTGGAAGCACCAGAAGGTGATTATGAATTAGAGCTTGGTACAAAAAATAATTTAATTACTTTAAAACAAAACCAAGGAAAAATTCATTTAAAACCCCAACAAAATCAGCTTTATAAGGTTGGAATAATAGGAAAAGATATTGGTGTCGATACTTTAACAATGCGTCTGAAAGGACCAAATAATTTTGTATTGGAAAAGGAAGCATCTATTACTATTCGGTCTTCTCAATTCCCTGTTGTAAAAAATTCTTTAAAAAAGATTTTAGGACAAGAAAATTTAAAAATTGAAACAGAAGCTTTATCAAAATATATAAATTCTTCTGTAAAAATTGATTTGAACATTTCTTCTGGTTTGGATTTTGATTTTGTAAAAATTATCAAAGATTTAGATCTTTATCCTTATAGCGGATCTGAACAGATTATTAGCCGTTCTATACCTTTAATTTCTTTGGTAAAATTAAAAAAAGATCAGGTATTTCAACAAGAATTAGGATATAATGTAAAAGAACAGATTCAAAAATCTATTAATCTTATATTTGAAAAGCAAAGATGGGATGGTAGTTTTGGTCAATGGAATGCCTATGATAAAACGGATCCATGGCTTACATCTTATGCAATGGATTTTCTTATAGAAGCTCAACGAGCTGGTTTTACAATTTCTGAAAGCAATTTTAAAAAAGGGCTGGAATGGCTGGATCAATATATTAAAGCATATGATGATATGAAATCTTATGCTTTGGGTTCAAAAGCCTATGCGATATACATATTGGCCAAAGCTAATGCAGGTAATATATCAGATGCCCGTTATATGTTTGATAATTATATTGATCTGATGCCAACAGGATTAGCTACAGCACAAATTGGTGCAGCTTTAGCATTTTATGGGGATCAGTCACGTTCAACTAATGCGTTTAAAAAAGCGGTTACCAGAATTAAACGACGAGATGCAATGACCAATGATTATTATAATTATTATGATTACGGATCGGTTATAAGAGATCAAGCATTGCTTATCTATTTGCTTTTAGAAAGTAAAAATTCTGAAATTAATACAGGTGATTTAATCCAGGAGCTTTATGGTATGCTATTATCATCTAATACCTATGATAATTTAAGTACACAAGAAAAAGCATGGATTAGTTTGGTTGCACAATTAACTTATAAAGAAGTTGAAAATTTTGATCTATCAATTGATGGTATTGATGGAAAGAAAACAGGAAAAAATATTAAATTTCAATTTGATAAAAATACAATGCCAAAAAATGGTCTTAATATTCATAATTTAAATGATTTTCCTTTGTGGGTTAATTATACATTTTCAGCATTGCCCATTGCCGTTTTACCAGCAGAAGAAAAAGGTTTGGTTGTTAAAAAACAATTGTATAGTTTTGATGGTAAAAAAATTGATCCTTTAAAAATTAAACAAGGTGATATGTTTGTTGTTTTAATTGAAGGAAAAATGCAATCACCTGGTCAGCAAGACATACTGTTAACAGATTTATTGCCTGCAGGGTTAGAAATTGAAAATGCCCGATTAGCAAATAGTCGTTTAATTGAAGAATTAAGATGGTTGCCTCAATTAACGAATTTGACGTATAGCGAATTTTTAGATGATCGTTATAGGGCAGTTTTTAATCTTAATTCAAATGAAAAGCAGGGGCAATTTACAGTAGCTTATATTGTTCGTGCCGTTACATCAGGCTCATATATTTTGCCAGCATCTGTTGTAGAAGCAGCTTATGCGCCATCAATTAGAGGTAGAGGTATCCAATCATCTTTAACAATTTCTGATCGTTAGGTTATTTTGTGATTAGAGGTAAAAAGATATATAAATATTTATTTATATATTGTGGTATGGCATTATTATTTTTCACTTTTTTTTATGCGTGGAATTTATATAATCCATTATGGAATTTGCCTATTGCAAAACAATCAGTAAGTATTTTGGATACCAATAAAAAAATTATTCATAAATTCTTAACAGATGATGGATATTTAAGATTTATACCTGATTTGGATAACCTTGATCCGGGTTTTGTTCAAATGCTTCTTGCTTATGAGGACAAAAATTTTTTTAATCACTATGGGGTTGATTTTTTAAGTATTGGTAGAGCTTTAATTCAGAATATACAAAATAATAAAATAGTTTCTGGTGCTTCTACAATTACCATGCAAACGGTAAGACTCTTGGAACCTGGCCCAAGAACGGTATGGAAAAAATTAATTGAATGTATTAAAGCATTTAATCTTGAAATTGCTTATAATAAAAATACAATTCTGCAAACATATTTAACACTTACCCCCTATGGGGGGAATCTTCAGGGCATAAGGGCAGCATCACTTATATATTTTGGTAAAGAGCCAACCCATTTAAATTTAGCTGAAGCTGCGTTGCTAGTTGCTTTACCTCAATCACCTGAAACATTAAGACCTGATCGTTTTCCTAAGCAAGCTTTAAATGCACGTAATCATGTTTTAAAAATAATGGCAGATAAGGGTGTTATTAATCAAATCCAAGCACTTGAGGCTATGGATCAACCAGTGCCCGTTAAACAGCAATTAAATAATAATATTATTCCCCATCTTGCTTATCTATTAAGAAAAAAATATCCCAATCAATCTGTTATCGAAAGTTATATTGATCAAAATTTACAAAACAGTCTTTTAGATCTTGCTTATACAAAACAATCATTTCTTGAACCAGATACGACGATTGCTATGATCGTAGCTGAAAATAAGACGGGGAATATTAAAGCCTATATTGGGTCCAGTGATTATCAAAATAATAATTTTTTTGGGGCCAATGATATGGTCCAAGCCATCCGTTCACCTGGTTCAACCTTAAAACCATTTATTTATGCATTAGCATTTGATAATTTTTTAATTCATCCAGAAACGATAATGGATGATATTCCTATGCGTTTTGGTGGATATGCCCCAAAAAATTTTGATCATCAATTTTTTGGGGAAATTACGGCAAGACAAGCTTTACAATTTTCACGCAATATTCCTGCGGTTGCTTTACTTGCAAAACTTGGCTCTTCTCAATTAATAACACTTTTTAAAAAAGCAGGTGCAGATCTTATTTTACCCAAAGGTGAAATGTTGGCAGGATTGCCCATTGCGTTGGGTGGAATTGGTGCAAATTTGCAAAATCTTGTCCAACTTTATTTAACTTTAGCTCATCAAGGTTTATATATTCCTCTTGCTTATAGCACTCTTGATTCATCGCAATATTCAGAACGTCTTATAGGTGAAATGGCAAGTTGGTATACAACAAAAATTTTAGAAGAAACACCCTTGCCTTCAAATCAAATTGATCCTTTATATATTAACAACCCGAAATCCTTAGCTTTTAAAACAGGTACGTCATATGGATTTAGGGATGCATGGACAATTGGATATAACCAACATTATACTGTTGGGGTTTGGGTTGGAAGACCAAGCGGAAGTTTTTCACCAGAACGTCTTGGTTTAAAAGATGCGGCACCTCTATTTTTTGAAGTTTTTGACCGATTACCAAAAGATTATAAAAGTATTGAAATAAAAGATAATAAACCAGTACAAGCATTAGATATAAGTAATTCGGATCTTCCCAATAATTTACAGCATTTCTATTTAGATACTAAATCATCTTTGATCTCTACGGCTAAAAACGATATGTTAAAAATTATTTATCCAATTGATCAAACTGTTATTCAACTTAAAAAGGATAAAGAAATTATGGAAAATTTAGTTTTACAAACTACAGGTGGAAAGTTACCATTAATGTGGTTTGCAAATGGTCATTTAATAACAACATCATTTCGCCGTCAAATTGAATGGAAACCAGATAGTGCAGGGGCATTATCAGTTACTGTTATGGACCAAGCAGGGCAAAGCAATTCAATTAATATATGGTTACAACCCTAATAATAAATTCTTTATTGATTTTAATAGTAAATCTATACTCTTCAAAAATTAATTAAGGGATTAAGCATGAGGGATTCTAGATACGATATTTTATTTGAGCCAATAAAAATTGGTCCAAAAACTGCTAAAAACAGATTTTTTCAAGTACCTCATTGTAATGGTATGGGACATCCCATGCCATCTTCAGTTGCAGCAATGCGTGAAATGAAAGCAGAGGGGGGATGGGCCGTTATTTCAACAGAGGAATGTGAAATTCATCCATCCAGTGATGTTGCACCTTATCCAGAGGCAAGATTATGGGATGATCATGATATACCTGCTTTGGCCAAAATGTGTGATGCTGTGCATAAATATGATGCACTTGCCGCGGTTGAACTTGTACATAACGGACCTGCTTGTGCAAATCTTTATAGTCGCGAAGTTCCACTTGCGCCATCCCATCAACCAGTTAATTGGTATGCCCCATACCAAGCAAAAGAAATGGATAAAGAAGATATAAAGCTTTTTAGAAAATGGCATAAAGATGCAGCTCTACGTGCAAAAAAAGCGGGATTTGATATTATTTATGTTTATGCTGGTCATGATTTATCATTGCCTATGCATTTTATTCAAAAACGACGTAACCATAGATTAGATGAATATGGGGGTAGTTTAGAAAATAGAATACGTCTTTTAAAAGAAGTAATTGTTGATACAAAAGAAGCAATTGGGGATAGTTGTGCTGTTGCAGTACGTTTTGCGGTAGACGAACTTTTAGGAAATAATGGTATTGTAAGCAACGTTGAAGGCAGAGAAATTATTGAAATGCTCGCCGAATTTCCAGATTTATGGGATGTAAACATCAGTAACTGGAGCAATGATTCTGCGACCTCGCGTTTTTCCTCTGAATCTTTTCAAGAAGAATATATTTCTTTTGTTAAAAAAATAACCACAAAACCAGTTGTTGGTGTTGGAAGGTTTACATCACCTGATACTATGGTATCACAATTAAAGCGTGGTATTCTTGATATGATAGGGGCTGCTCGTCCATCAATTGCTGACCCATTTTTACCAAAAAAAATTGAACAAGGAAGGTTGGAAGATATACGTGAATGTATTGGGTGTAATATATGTGTATCTGGTGATATGACATCGACACCTATCCGGTGTACCCAAAACCCAACTATAGGTGAAGAATGGCGTAGAGGGTGGCATCCAGAAATTATTTCAGACAAGAAATCAGATAAAGAAATTTTAATTATTGGTGCTGGCCCCGCCGGTCTTGAATGTGCAAGGGCCTTGGGACAACGTGGTTACCGGGTTCATCTTGCTGAGGCAAAAAAAGAATTAGGAGGAAGATTAATTTATGAATGCAGATTACCAGGCTTAGCTGAATGGATAAGGGTTAGAGAATATCGTATGCAGCAAATTAATAAAATGCCAAATGTGTCTATTTATTATGACAGTCATTTATCTTATCAAGACGTTATAGAATTTGCCGTACCCCATGTTATTATAGCAACTGGGTCATTTTGGCGTAATGATGGTGTTGGAAGAAAACATGGATTTCCTATTAATGGGTTTAATACAATAAATATTTATACACCTGATGACATTATGAATGAAAAGGATATATTTGGTCCTGTAGCAATTTTTGATGATGATCATTATTATATGGGTGGTGTTTTAGCAGAAAAATTAGCTAAACAAGGTAAAGAGGTTTGCATAATTACACCTGCAACATCTGTATCTGCTTGGACTATTCATACGTTGGAACATGATAGAATTCAAAAAAGATTATTAGAGTTAGGTGTAAAATTATATACAGCTAGTGATATTATATCTGTAGATAAAAATCACATAGAAATCGGCTGTATTTATACAGGTAAAAAGCAGAAACTGAATTGTAAATCTTTGGTTTCTGTAACATCCCGCCTACCTAATAATAAATTATATAATGAATTAAAGTTAGAAATGAACAATAAATATAAAGAATATACATTAACAGCTATTGGTGATTGTTATGCACCTGCCACTATTGCAGCTGCGGTTTATAGTGGTCATAAAACAGCCCGTGAGTTTGATAATGATATTTTATCCAATGTCGGCTTTTATCGTGAACTTCCATCTTATTCGACTAAGAGTTGATAGATAGAGAATAAATATATTTCTTTAAAAAGGATAAAATTATAATTGATAAGAGAGTAATTTGACATCCAATGATAAAATAAAATAAACCTTTTTGTCCAATATATTCAAATAAATAGCCAGCCATTGCTGGCCCAATTATAGCCCCACTAGCCCAGCTAAAAAGTAAGGCAGAATTGATAAAGACTAAATTATTTTTTTTAAATAAGTCTATTGTATAGCTTGTACCTAGTGTATAAAGAGGTGCTGTGCTTATTATTTCAATAAGTACTAAAATTAATAGTGAATAAAAAGATAAATTATTATTTAAAATAATTATGCTACTTGCACCTATACCTATTAATATAATTATGATTGTAATTTTAATTCGGCCATATTTGTCAGAGATCCAGCCAATAGGAAACTCAATAAAAAAAGGGATAATTTGGCTAATACTTAAAATAAGTGAAAGTTGATAAATTGTTAATTCAATCTTATTGCTGTATAAGGGAAATAAATTGAAAAATGATGAACTGATTAAACCTGTAAAAAAACATATTAATATACCCATATTCATAATTTGAGATAATTTATTGGAAGAAGTATAATTTGATGATGTAATAGCAAAATCTTCTTTTTGCTTTATTAAAAATATAGGAATTATAGAAACAAAAAAACCTATACTAACTAATATAAAAAATATATTTCCATTTAAACTATTAATATTTAAAGCTAAACGTCCTATACCTGCTGCTAACCAATATGTAGCCCCATAAATTGATAAAATACGCCCACGATTTCCTTGATCAGATAAATGATTAAGCCAATTTTCAATTATAACAAATAAGCCTGCTATTATATAGCCTATAATAATGTAAAATATTGCCCATAATAATGGATGTTTAATTGGAATATATAATAACGTAATAGTTCCTCCTATAATACAAAAACTATAAAATGTTTTGAAGTGTCCTAAATATTTAAAGGAAATGGAGCTACTTAATGTACCTAAAAGAAACCCAATATAAAAACATGATCCAATTATACCAATAATATTTGAAGATAAATTATTGGCAGCTAATTGCAAAATTATAACAGGTTGTAAGATAGCAAAGGATGCTTCAAAAAATGCTAACGATAATAAAATAGGAATAATTTTATATATTGTTTTGTAAATCATTTTACCGATAAAAATTATTATTGTTACATTATGAAACAAAATTTTATTTGATTGTAACAATAAACTATTATTATGCTAATAGTTTATAATATTAACTAAAAAAAATAACATGCATATAGGTATTATTGTATTTGATGATTTCACGGATATTGACGTTTTTATTCCCTGGGATATTTTAAATAGGGTTGAAAATCAAAATTGGACGGTCCATTTTCTTGGAAGTAAAAAAAGCCATACCTCTATGACAGGTATTACAATTAATACACATAATTCTATTAATAATTGTAAAGATTATGATGCATTATTTGTAACAAGTGGACCTGGTGCACGTCAATTATATCAAGATAAAACATGGTTATCAAATCTAAAACTTGATCCACAAAGGCAAATTATTGCAGCTATTGATTCTGGCGCTTTAATTTTAGCAGCCCTAGGTTTATTAAATGGGTTAACTGCAACAACTTATCCAACTGCTAAAATTCTTTTGGAAAATATGGGTATTTCTTACATTGAACAAAGTTTTGTTGAACATAATAATATTGCAACAGCAGCAGCTTGTCTTGCTTCAGCTGATTTAAGTTACTGGATAATAAAAAAGTTACTTGATCAAAAAATTGCTGATGAAATTATGCTGACGGTTAAACCTTTGGGCTATGCTTCTTAAAAAGAATGCGATACTATTCAATATGCATTTGAATTTTTTTGATGAGGAAGGCTTATGTTAAATCAAGATTTATTAAAACGGCGCACTCAATCTGTTCCGCGTGGTGTTGCAACTATAGCCCCTGTTTTTGTAGCAAAAGCAAAGAATTCAGAAATTTGGGATGTTGAAGGAAAACGATATATTGATTTTGCTGGCGGTATTGCAGTTTTAAATACAGGTCATTCTCATCCAAAAATTATTGATGCTGTCTCAAAACAGCTTCAAAATTATAATCATACAGCTTTTCAAGTCATTGGATATGAATCTTATATTACTTTGGCAGAAAAACTTAATCAATTAGCTCCTACTGGTGAAAATAATAAAACAATTTTTTTTTCAACAGGTGCCGAAGCTTTAGAAAATTCTATAAAAATTGCAAGAGCTGCAACTAAACGCAGTGCAATTATAGCATTCACAGGTGGATTTCATGGTCGTACTATGATGACTTTGGCCATGACGGGTAAGATTGTGCCTTATAAATCTGGATTTGGTCCTTTTCCTGCTGAGGTATATCACATACCTTTTCCTAATAAATTGCATAATGTGGCTGAGGAAGATAGCTTTAAAGCATTGGAATCTCTTTTTAAAACAGATGTTGAACCATCACGCGTGGCAGCTATAGTTATTGAACCTATACAAGGGGAAGGGGGATTTTATATTGCTCCTTTTAATTTTTTAAAACAATTACGTGATCTTTGTACACACTATGGTATTTTATTAATTGCTGATGAGGTGCAATCAGGTATTGCCAGAACTGGTAAGATGTTTGCTATTGAACATTCCAAAGTAAAACCTGATTTAATTACAGTGGCAAAAAGTCTAGCTGGTGGGTTTCCTTTGTCAGCAGTGGTGGGTAAAAGTAAGATTATGGATCAAGTTGAACCCGGGGGATTGGGTGGTACTTATGCTGGTAATCCTTTGGCTTGTGTTGCTGGACTTACTGTTCTTGATATAATTCAAGAGGAAAAACTTCTTGAACGTGCACAAATTATTGGTAAAAAAATGACTGATTTTTTAAATAATATGGCACAATCAAATCAATTTAATTGTATTGGGGAGGTACGTGGTTTAGGGGCAATGGTTGCGTTTGAATTGGTTAAAGATCGCATGCATAATGAACCAGATTCTGATTTAACTAAAGCCCTTGTTAGTCAAGCATTAAAAAATAATTTGATTATTCTATCATGCGGGACATATGGCAATGTTATAAGACTTTTAATGCCTTTAACCATTCAAGATGAGCTGTTAGTTGAAGGGTTAGAAACTATCAAAAGTTCTCTAGAACAAGTTTTTAATGTTAAAAATTAAATTATTCAAGATGAGCAAAAAATTCTGCAGGGATAATTTTTTGTTCAGTTGAATTTGGCTCAACCCATGAAAATTGTAAAGCTGATGTACCTTTTTTCTGAAAATAAAAAGTTTTAAGGTCGTACCATCCTGGTTCATCAATTTTTAAGGTAATTGGGTTAGATTTTTCATCTGCATGAACATAGGGATTTTCATAAACCAGTTTATCACCAACAGTTAATTTGATCCCATCATTTGATAAAATGGTTAAAAGATAATTACCTTTTTTATCAAATTTAATGAACCCAGTAATATGTGCCCCGACACCCATATTTTTATCAGAGGTTAAAACATTACCTGATGGAGTTGGAGAATCAATATTTCCAATAGGCTTACCTTTGCTTCCACCTTGTTCTTGTTCTAATGTCTCAATATCATTAAACATTTGATAATAATAGGTAACATTTAGGCCATTTTTTAATTGTGTTTCATTAATTGGCGCAGGTTTTAAATTTTCAATTGATTGTGCTATTGCATATTCTTGATAAGCAAGAGCAGATAAAAAAACTAATAAAAAAAGCCTGAAATTTTTCATAATTTCCTCTTTAAGATGGTTTTATTAATTAATGTTTTTATTGTACCTTAATTATTCAAATAAACCAAATTATACTTTATTTTATAACATAAAATATAAGTTCTTGATAATTTATGATTTAATAAGCATTATAGGCTTTATTTTAAGAAAACGGTATTTGATAGTAGATCATTATAAGATTTGGATTGTATGGGGATAATGATATCAAAGAATGATAAAGAAAAAGCAGAAACCTACTTAAAAGAGCAAGGTGTTATCGATATCCTTTTTTCTGGGGATGAAAGCGAACTACCACCTAATACTTTTATGTTAGCTTTACTTCATCGTTTGATAAGAAAACGTCGTCCACGTCGTATTATCGAATTTGGTGTTGGGTTTAGTACATTGGTTATAGCACATGCTTTATATCAGAATCTTCAAGATGAAAATTGGGGTGCTGAAGGTGTTGATCCTGCTTTTTATGGTAAATTATGGTCTGTTGAAACAAATCCTTTTTGGATAGAAAATTTAGAACAGAAAATACCAGAATATTTATCTTATTTTATTGATATTAGACAAACCACGACAGAAGCAGAAATTATTGAAGGTGAATTGTGTCATTTATCTAGAGATTTGCCAAATATTACGCCAGATTTTGTCTATATTGATGGTCCTCATGTTCATGATGTATCAAGTATGATTAATGGGCTGGGTTTTATTCAAGAGGATGGACGGTTACGTTCCCAAATTACAGCTGATATTCTTTTATATGAAAGTACCTTAAAAGAAGGTTTTTATATGTTATTGGCTGGTCAAACAAATAATATGCATTTTTTATGCCGTCATTTAAAAAGAAAATATCGGGTCATTTGGAATAAATCAAAAAATTATTCTACTTTTGAATTATTAGAAAGAACCGAAGACTTTTAATTTTTTTTCTTTTTTTGTTTTTCATCAACAATAGAAAAAATTATACTACCTTTAAGATAATTTGTTTTTTCAAGACAGGTTGTAATATCCTGACCTAATTGATATTTTTTCTTTTTTCTTCTTCCTCTTAAACTATAAGTGGACGGCGAGTAATCATAAATATCATCAGATAAAGTTGAAATAGGGATAAGACCTTCGGCACCAATATTATTAATTCTAACAAAAATTCCTGATTTATTAATGCCAGAAATTTTACTTTTGAATTTCTGTCCAATTTTATTTTCTAAAAATTTAGCCATATATCTTGCTATGGCATTTCTTTCTATTTGTGCTGCTTGCCTTTCTGTTTTTGATATATGCGATGCAATAAGAGAAAGATTGTTAAAGCTTCTATCATAAATTTCATTATCATTAGATTCTATATATTGAATTAAAGCCCGATGAACTATAACGTCAGCATATCGTCTAATGGGCGACGTAAAATGACAATAATATTTTAATCCTAATCCAAAATGACCAGTATTTTGATCATGATATACAGCTTGTGCTTGGCTTCTCAAAACTAAATTGTGAATTATATTATGATAAGGTGTATTATGAATTGATTTTAATAATTTATTTAAATCTAAATTTTTATTATCAAATTTGATGGATGTTAATGAGTGTATAAATTTTTTTAGTTCTTCAATTTTTATTGGGTCAGGTTTGTCGTGCACCCTATAAAGAGTTGGGATGTGATTTTTATATAATGTTATAGCTGCAACTTGATTTGCGGCAACCATAAATTCTTCTATTAATTGATGACTATCATAATGGGGACGAAAAGTAATATCTTGAATTTTTTTTTCTTTATCAAAAATTATCAAGGGTTCTTGAAGATCAAGATTTAAACTATTTCTTTTTTCTCGTGCCCTTAAAAAACATGCATATGCTTGATATAAAAAAACTATTCTTTTACGATCAATGGGACAGGGAGCATTTTTATGTTCATATATATGCTGAACTTCTTGGTAGGTAAGACGTGCAGCCGATTTCATAATACCGCGCTCAAAACGATGATTGATAATATTGCCATTATGATTAATCCAAATATGTGCTGCAAGGCATGCGCGTTCTTCCCCAGGTTTTAACGAACATAAACCATTAGATAATTCTGGGGGAAGCATAGGGACAACATAATTAGGTAAATAAATAGAATTACCACGCAGATATGCATCATGATCTAAAGCATCTCCAGTTTTTACATAATGTGTTACATCAGCAATAGCAACAATTATATGCCAGCCATCTTTGTTGTCAGTGTTTGCATCTGGCTCAGCCCAAACTGCATCATCAAAATCTTTAGCATCTTTATCATCAATTGTAATTAATTTATATGAGCGTAAATCAGCCCTACCTTTTAATGAAGGAATTTTAATATTTTGAACATTATCAAGTGATTTATCTGAAAAATTTATGTTAATATTTTGTTCGTATAATGAAATAAGGTTGATGGCATCTTTATCATTTTGATGGCAGAGACGTTTCAAAATATTGAGTGTATAATCATAATTTTTACCCCAAATTATTTCAAAATAAATTATATCACCATCTTTTAAATCAAATTTATAAAAATCATCGGATAACGGATATATTTCTTTTTTATTATAACTTAAAACTTCGACATAATGTTTATGTGACGATTGATGATATAAGCCAACTTTTTTCTCTGGAAGTGAAGATAATTTTTGTATAATCTTTACTTTGATATGATGACGCGTTGAAGCAAGTATTTTTACCGTAATGACATCGCCCTGTTTTAAAGAAATTTTTGTAAGCTCAGCTTTTGTTAAAGATAAAAGTATTGGCTTTTTCTTGCTTTTGTAAAGTCGTGCTAATATCTTTTGTTTAGTAGGTAAAAAATCTACTATTTCATATTTTACAGGATCTCGATTATATGAAATTTTATTTTTTTGTTTGTTAAACTTGCTCTTTGGATGGAATTTTTTTTTCACAATTTTTATATAAAAAATTAAAGTAACGCACTTGCCAAATCTTTGATAAGGTCTGCCTCATCTTCGATACCAACAGATAATCTAACTAAATTATCTGTAATACCAATTTTACGACGTATATTTTCTGGTACTGATGCGTGGGTCATAATTGCTGGATGTTCAATTAAACTTTCTACTCCACCTAAACTTTCTGCAAGTGCAAATATCTCACAACGTTCTAAAAAGCGTTTAGCATCTGTCAATCCACCCTTAATCAAAATAGTAATCATCCCACCAAATGCAGACATTTGTTTAGATGCTAATTGATGTTGAGGATGAGAAGGTAATCCTGGATATATTACTTTATCAATTCTTGAATGTTTTTCTAACCATTTGGCAATGTTTAAAGCATTTTGGCAATGACGTTCCATTCTTAATGCTAACGTTTTTAATCCTCTTAAGGCTAAAAAGCTATCAAAAGGACTGGCAATGGCACCAATTGAATTTTGCAAAAAGGCCATTTTTTCACAAAGCTCTCTATTATTGACCACAGCGATGCCACCCACCATATCAGAATGACCATTTAAATATTTAGTCGCAGAATGCATTACAATATCAAAACCTAATTCAAGTGGTCTTTGTATAATTGGACTTGCAAATGTATTATCCGCCACAGTAATAAGGTGATGTTGTTTTGCAAATGAGACAATAAATTCTAAATTAACAATTTTTAATAAAGGATTGGTTGGTGTTTCAACCCATATCATCCGCGTATTTGAATTTATAACTTCTTTTAATGTATCATGATCCGTAAGATCAACAAAGCTAAATTCTAATCCAGCAGATTGGCGCCTTACACGATCAAAAAGACGATATGTACCCCCATATAAATCATTCATAGCAATAATATGAGAACCACTAGGAAGACATTCTAAAATTGTTGCAGCTGTAGACATTCCTGACGCAAAAGCAAATGCTCTTTCACCGTTTTCAAGATCAGCAACACATCTTTCATAGGCAAATCTGGTTGGGTTGTGCGTCCGTGAATATTCATAACCTTTATGTAACCCAGGACTTTCTTGCACATAAGTTGATGTGGCATAAATAGGCATCATGATTGCACCCGTAGATGGATCAGGATATTGACCAGCATGAATACCGCGAGTTGAAAACCCAAGTCTGTTAGAAAGTTTTGAAGATGATTTTGTCATAATAAATATACTTAAAATAAATAATTTAAATTTTTGGTTGACGTAATAAATAGCTTAAAAAATCAATACGTGTTATAAGACCATAAAACGCATGATTATCATTTACAATAACAATTTCATTATCTAAAAGAAGTTGTTTCAGCACATCTAAGGGTGATTTAATGTCTATTTCAACGAATTCTTTAACCATTATTGATTCAACTTTATGATCAAATGCAGTTTGATTTTTTGCTATAGCAGAAAAAAGTATATTTTGATTAATAAGACCAATAGCTTGTTTATCATTGATTACCGGAAGTTGTGAAATATCATAGAGCTTCATTTTATTGTAAGCACTTAGTAATGTATCTTGAGGTGAAGCTGTAATAACCGATCGTTCAGATTTACATCTAATAATTAAATCACGTAAATCATTAAATTTATTTTTATTTAATAATCCACGATCAAATAACCAATGATCATTATACATCTTGGAAAGATATTTATTTCCACTATCACAGACAAAAGTTAAAACTTTTTGTGGTTTGGTTTGTGCACGGCAATAACGTAAAGCCGCCGCAATAAGCGTACCTGATGAAGACCCAGCAAGAATACCTTCATGTTTTAATAAAGAGTGTGCAGTTTCAAAACTTTCTTTATCATCAATTGTATAGGCATCGTTGGCATAAGATAGGTCAGTAATTGCGGGAATAAAATCTTCGCCAACGCCTTCAACTAACCATGATCCCGGTTCTGGTTTGTGACCAGTTTTTATAACATCAGCTAATATAGAACCTTTTGGGTCTGCTAAGATAAATTTTGTATTAGGAGATGTTTTTTGAAAAAAACGTCCTAATCCTGTAAGAGTACCACCTGATCCCACCCCACAAATGATAGCATCAACATGATGGTTCATTTGCTGCCATATTTCTGGTCCTGTACCTTTCTCATGGGCAAATATATTGGCTTCATTTTCAAATTGGTTAATATAATAAGAACCAGGAATTTCCTTACTTAATTTATATGCTAGATCTTGATAATAGTCTGGATGTCCTTTGGTAACATCAGAACGTGTTAGCACAATTTCTGCCCCTAAAGCTTTTAAATGAAATATTTTTTCTTGAGACATTTTATCAGGTATAACGAGAATAAGTTTATACCCTTTTTGTGCAGCAACTAAGGCTAATCCTAATCCTGTATTTCCAGCAGTTGCTTCGATAATTGTGCCCTTAGGTTTAAGAAGACCCTTTTTTTCCGCTTCTTCGATCATAGAAAGGGCAATTCGATCTTTAATTGATCCACCAGGATTTTGATTTTCTAATTTTAAAAAAAGTTGGCAGGGACCTGTGTCTATTTTTGTTACTTGTAAAAGAGGTGTATTCCCAATCATATCCAATGCTGAAGAATAGGCTGTCATATATTATTTCCTAATATGTTAAGATGTTTTATCATAAGATCTGCTACTTAATATTCGTGTGGCAAAACCAGCTTGCCTTAATGAATCTGCTATTTCGTTAATATGTGTTATATTACGTGTTTCTATGACAGCGTCAACATCCGCAAGTTTCACAGCTAAATCAGAAAACATACGTTGATGATGAATTTCAATAATATTGCCGCCTTGGGCGCCAATTAATCCTGAAACTTTTGCTAAAACACCGGGTTGATCATTAATTTCAATTCGCAACGTAACCATTCTTCCATCTTTTAACATACCACGCATTAAAACTTGGGATAAAACTCTGGGGTCAATATTTCCGCCAGATATAATTAATCCCACCCTCTTGTTTTTGAAGATATTGGGAAAAGCTAGGATAGCTGCCAATCCTGCAGCACCTGCTCCTTCCGTCACCATTTTTTGATTAAGAGCCATTATTTCAACAGCACGTTCAAGAATAGCTTCGTCAACCAATAAAATTTCTTCAACGTATTTTTTAACAATGGGAATTGTCCATTCCCCAGGTGATTTGACGGCAATACCTTCGGCAATTGTTTGTCCACCAGAACTAGGTGGCAAATTGTTTATCTTATGATGCATGGAAGGAAATAAAGTTGCTTCCACGCCAATTATTTTTATCTTGGGATTAATTGCTTTAACAACCGTGGCAACACCAGATATAAGCCCACCACCACCGATTGGAACAACTAAAATATCTAAATCAGAATAGCTTTTCATAAATTCTAATCCCAATGTTCCTTGTCCAATAATTATATCGGGATCATCATAAGGATGAATAAATACTAAATCTTCCTTTTGTGCTAGTTCATGGGCATAAGCTGCAGCTTGATCAATAGATTCACCTTTTAAAATAACTCGGGCGCCAAAAGTTTTAGTTCGTTCAACTTTGTTAAAAGGTGTGCCTTCTGGCATCACAATAGTTGCAGGAATGTTAAGTTTTTGCGCATAACAAGCAACACCTTGTGCATGGTTACCTGCAGACATTGCAATAACGCCTGTTATTTTACCTTTTTGGGTTAAACGTATAAGTTTATTTAAAGCACCTCTATCTTTAAAAGAACCTGTATATTGTTGGTTTTCTAGTTTTATAAAAATCTCAGCTGTACCTGTTAATTGGGATAAAATAGGGGAAGCAATAACAGGGGTTTTAACTATTTTATTCCCGATTAAAGCTTCGGCTTGTTCAATTGCACTAAATGTTATATCCATTCTATACTCCCAATTTATATATTTTTTTATTAATTAGGTACAAGTTCCAAGGTATATTTAGCTGGGTTATCTAAGGTTGTATAGTGGCCATTTGCCCACAGAAAAGAAAGATCATAATAATTTGGTGAAAAAAAATTGCCTGATTGTCCTGATGAAATCATAAAAAGAGAGTTTTTTAAATTACTTAAATCCATAATCGTTCGTAATCCAGACCCATGTATATGTTCAAAATTATCAATATCTACACTATAAGTAAACGTCCCACGTGAAATTGTTTCATTATCGCCATCTGTTGGTATATTTTTAGATATATATTGGTTTAAAAAAGGAATTTTATCTAAAATAAAATTGGTTGCTTTTAAATAATGTGTATGGCCCCACGATATATTATTGATTTCATAACCATATTGTTGATCTAT
>JAIBAD010000008.1 GCA_019695395.1 Alphaproteobacteria bacterium | reverse complement strand
TGAAAGAAGCTCTTTCATTAAAATCTAAATCAGGTGTTCACAGATTAATTAGTGGATTAACAGAGCGTGGCTTTATTAATCGATTACCTAATCGAGCACGCGCTATCGAGGTTATTAGACATCTTGTTGATAAAACCGGAGCACCTATCGCAGCACCCACTCCAAAACCTATGATACCACCACCTGTTACTAGTAACATTAATTTAATTTCTATTCCTTTATATGGCAGAATTGCAGCCCAAAGTTCAGCGGAAGTAATACGCCAGCAAATTTCGAATATTGAATTTCCAGCAGATCAATTAACGAAAGGTGCATCTCATTATGCTCTTACAGTCGCAAGTGATACTATGAAAGATGCGGGTATAATTGATGGCGACATTGTTATTGTTGAGCGAACCGATAATGTTAATAATGGGACAATTGTCATTGCCCTTATTGATAATAAAGAAATCACTCTAAAAAGATTTCGCCATAAAGATAAAGCAGATGTGGTTGCATTGGAACCAGCTAATACAGATTATCAAAGTCAAATCTTTCCGCCAGATCGTGTAAAAATTCAAGGTAAAGTTACAGCTTTAATAAGAAAATATATATAAAATTATAATCTTATTTAAATGCCCATGGTTTGCTTTCTTGATTTTGTTTTGAATTTTCTATTTTAAATTCTTCATCTGTTACCCATATAAAATAACCCCCTTTATTGGTTATATCTTTTTTACTTAAAAATTCAGCCCTATCTGATGCTAAACAAGTTTGACTACTATAGGTAAAATTAATTACTAAATCAGAATTTTTACATTCTTCTTCAAGAACTTCTGGTTGATAAATAAACGTAATAATTTTCTCTTTTATTTTATAGCGACATGCCCAATAATCACATTTTAATTGATTATTATTAATTTTATCACGGAATAAGATATATCGTTGATCAATATTTATTTTTTTTGACCACAAATTTATTTCAGAACCATTTTTATTTTGTGTAACAGTATTATAAAATTGTGGTGTTGTTTTAAATGCGAAAGTATTTGATTGATTGCTTACAATTATATCAGGAAATTTTTGGGTAAATGTCAAAATTAACCCTAAAATTATTGGTAAAAAACCAAGAAAACGCCAAGATTTTTTCCATAAACAAACCCAACATCCCCCAAGAGTAATAAGAACCAAACAAAATAATGGCGGGGATGGTAAAAATAAAATAGCCCCCTTCCATTGGGCAACTTGTGCTGCAATTTTAATAACTATTGTAAGACCCCATTCCATAGGCCAAAGAGCCCAATGTTCTAAGCCAAAAGGAAATAAAATAAAGGCAACCATAATCCAAGGCATAATCCAAAAACTTGTAATTGGTACAGCAATCATATTGGAAATAAAACCCATAAGTGGTAATTTATTAAAATAAAATACAGCGTAAGGTGCAGTCGCTAATGTTGCGATTAAACTTGTACCTATTAATCCTATTATCCAGAATATTATTTTATTTATTTGTGTTTTATAATTCTTGAGATCACGTATTCTATTTTTTGTTTTCGTATCAAAATATTCATAAACCGCAATCAATGCCGTGACTGCAGCAAAGCTCATTTGAAAACTTGGTTTTAATAAATTATAAGGATCAATAATTAATATAATTGTTGCTGCCCATACAACCAGTCTCATACTAATAGGTTGTCGATCAAACAAAATGGCCACCATAACGATCATAATCATTAAAAATGATCTTTGGGTTGGTACAGCTGAGCCAGATAAGATCAAATAAAAAAAGCATCCAATAATAGAACAAATAGCAGCCCATTTTTTTACTGAATAACGCAAAGTAATAAAACTTATACCTGCAAACAAGGCACGTATACTGTAAAACAATAATCCTGCAACCATACTAATGTGTAATCCAGATATAGATAATAAATGGGCAAGACCAGAATCACGCATTATATTTAGAATATTTTTAGGTATGATAGACTGATCGCCTATCATTAATGCCACCGCAATAGATCCCTGATCTATAGGTAAAATTGATAAAATATCCTGGGTTATTTTGTGACGTATATTTTCTATTGTTAAAAAAATTTGATCAGAAAAACTTTTATGAAAATCCTTATTTATTATGTCGACTAAACCTACCGTATAGCCAAAAGCATCAACTTCATCAAACCATGCTTGTCTTCGAAAATCAAAATCATTTGGCAATAAACGTGAATTTGGTGGATCAAGATTAACAAAAGTTTTAATCCAATCTCCAACTCTTATTTCTTCTTTTGTATGAGCTGTTATTTTAATTCTATGTAATTGATGAATAGACATATTAGCAATATTAATCTTATCCAATGTCAATCGTTGACGATTAGAAAATTGATCCAAACCCACAATTCTTGCAGTTATTTCAACTTTTTTAAGGGAGCGCGTTAAAAAAAATGTTTTTTTATGTTCTGCTTGATATTGGGCCACCGTAAATCCCAGATTAAGTATCCCATAACTTATAATCAACCAAACAAATGATTTTTTTCTTAGTAAAAAAGCACAAACAAAACAAATCAATGAAATAAAGAAAGCTAAAATAAAAGGAACCGCAAAAGGTAAATAGAAATAAAAACCTATACCAAAAGACAATAAAACTGGTACCCACAAAACCAATCTATCTCTGTCTTTTTGAAAAGAATCTTGAAGATATACAATATAATTGGTAAGATTTAGATTAAATTTATAAAAAATATTTTTAATATTAATTGTCATTGCAATTGCTATAATATTAATTGAACTATTCAAAAAATTAGAATTATATGCGTAATCTTGTTGATCCCTTTGGCCGTACTATACAATATCTAAGATTATCTGTCACAGATCGTTGTGATTTTAGATGTGTTTATTGTATGCCAGAAAAAATGCAATTTTTACCCAAAAAAGATATTTTAGATCTTGAAGAATTAGAAAAAATTTGTGCTACCTTTATTAAACTAGGTGTAAAAAAAATTAGATTAACAGGTGGCGAACCTTTAGTGCGTCGTAATATTATGAATTTAATTTTCTATCTTTCTTCATTTTTAAAAAATGGCCAATTAGAAGAAATTACCCTTACAACAAATGGAAGTCAGTTATCTTTTTTTGCCAAAGATCTTTTTAGAGCAGGTATTCAAAGAATTAATGTATCTTTAGATAGCTTAAATCATGATAAATTTTTATCTATTACACGAAAAGGAAATTTATCTAACGTTCTTGAAGGTATCAAATTAGCACAGAAAGAAGGATTACAAATAAAAATTAATATGGTTGCCTTAAAAGGTATTAATGATAATGAATTTACCAATATGGTTTCCTGGTGTATTGATCATAAATGTGATTTAACATTTATCGAAATCATGCCTATGGGTGAAATTGATCAACACCGAATAGACCAATATATGCCCTTATCCGAAGTAAAACAAATTATAGAAAAAAATTGGATTTTAGAACCCATTCCTTATCGAACTGGCGGACCAGCACGCTATATGAAAATAAATGGACAGGATATAAAATTAGGTTTTATTACACCTTTAACCCATAATTTTTGTGAAAATTGCAATAGAGTAAGAGTAACGTGCACTGGGCAACTTTACTTATGTTTGGGGCAAGATAATTCTATAAATTTAAAAAACATCATAAGAAATTCTTCTGATATAAATGTTTTAGAACAAGAAATTATCAAAGCAATTAAACAAAAACCAAAAGGACATGATTTTATTATTGGTGATCAAAACACAAAACCTAGTATTGCAAGACATATGAGTATGACCGGCGGTTAAGGCAAATTTTAATGGGGACAATCTTTACGGTTGCAGGTTTTGGGATTTAATAAAGGTATATAATCATGACAAATTGAACACAACACCATATCTTCAATTTTCTGTTTATTTTCCTTTAAATTATATTTTTTTTGTGCCTGGGTATAAATATTCTTTTTTATAAAATTTAAAATCATATAAAAAGAAAAAATAAGTAAAATAAATATTAAAAATTTATTAATGCCCATCAGCTTGTTATATATATCCCAAAGTTAATTTTTGAATATTAGTCATCGATGCAAAAAATGGTGCATGTGATGGGATATCTATGGAAGCTACAGATTCTAAAGGGGTATCAAAACGTTGATATTGAAGCATCAAAATAATACGGTCATATTTATTTAAACGGCTTCCGTAATGAAGACATTGCGCTGTATCTACAAATGCACCCGACCCAGCCTTACCTATTAATTTAATAACATTTTGAGAATCAATATGAGAGAATATTTCATCATCTTGAAAACGGCGGCTATCATATTCCGAATAATTTATTTTTTTTAAAAATTTCTGAGAAAGATTTGCAGGCAAAAATGCAAATGGTCCATTTTCTTCTGAAACATCACATATATTAATAAAAACTTTAATCTGCGTATAATCTTCTGTATCAAGATGGAAAAGTTGACTTGATGTAGCTGTTTGATTAGCAGGAGACCAAAATATATTGGCACCAGCAAAAATTGGCACAGTACCCAAATAATTAACAACCGGATTCAAAATGTCGTTTGAAACTATAAATTGAATTAAATCTGGATAGTCCAAAAATTCTTTACCACCTAAAATAGGTAGTAGAAAATCTTTTCCAACATTTCTTTGATAAATTTTTGGATTTTTGTTATTTGTTAATTTATTTTCTGTTATCTTTTGGCATAAATGTATGATATTTGCTATACCAGGAATATCATTTTCTTTAAAGGTTTTATAACCTTCCTTAATTACTTGATTACCTTTTTTAACATTATTAGCTAAAGATTTTCTTAAAAAAAATTGTCTAGGATTAGCAATTTGTTTACACATTCTAATTAAAGCATAAGATCCCTTTTTAGGTAATCCTAGTTTTTTTTTCATAATATGGGCCAATGAACGTCCCTGAATGGGTTGAAAAACTTTTTTTTCCATTTATACCGTCTTTATAAATTAGAATATTTAAGCATAAAATTTTTAAATTTAACTTTTAAAGTTTTTTCGACGAGGCATCTTTCTTACATCTTCATTATGAATAGCAGCCATTTCTGATACCGGGTGTTCGGGCGACGAAGATGATAATCGATTATTAGTATCTTCTGAAGAATATGGATTATTATCATACTGAACTATGTTTTCAGATGAATTTTGTGGATTGTCATTCATTTGATTATGTGGTGCTGCTATATTTGTTTCCACATCATATGATTTTTCTCTTTGGAAATCTTGCTGCCCATGATGATCATTATACATATTAATTGTCCGATAATAATGTTCAGCATGCTGAAGATAATTTTCTGCTGTAATACGATCACCTGTTGATGTAGAATCGCGTGCTAATGACAAATATTTTTCAAGTATCTGATATGCATTTCCTCGAACCCTAACATCGCCTGCATTACTATCAAAAGTTTGGTTTTTTGATGATTGATGAGATTGATGTGGTTTACGTGAATTGTGGTTACGTTGCCGTCTTGAATTAGAACCTTGTCTCATGGTTATTAGTTCCACCCAGTTTTATATAAATTTTGTTGCTAATAATAACGCCGTAATTCTCTATTAATAAAACAATAGAAAAACAGGTTATGAATAAAAAAGCTAAGGCTTTTTATTTTAAATACTAAATTAACTGAAAAAAAAATATTTCCAAGCATTTTTTTTATTTATATCCATTTAAATACTAAACAACGTGCTATTCCGGCCAAATCATAAAACGTTTGACAATGTAAAAGTCCCATATTGGCTGCTAATTTAACGACATCTCTTGATTGGTGACTGCCAATTTCAAAAAATAGCTTTCCATCTTTTTTTAATATTTTTTTCATTCCAGATAATATCTGACGATACGCATTTAATCCATCTGCACCCCCATCTAAAGCGATTTTTGGTTCATATAACAGGATTTCAGTTTGTAAATTATTAATTTGATTGGTTTCAATATAAGGCGGATTAGAAATAATTAAATCAAAAGTATCATGAAGATTATTTTCCCAATCTGATAAAATAAAATCTACACGATCTTGTAAAGAATTTTGTTCCGCATTAAAAGCAGCAATTTTTAATGCATCATTGGAACAATCAACACCAACACCTAATGCACAAGGCAATTCCTTAAGCAAAGACAAAATAAGACAACCGCTGCCCGTACCTAAATCTAATATTTTATAAGAATAATTTAAATCATCTATCGAATTTAAAACAGATGAAATGATTGTTTCACTATCAGGCCGTGGAATTAATACATTGGGGTCAACCTTAAAAGGTAAACTCCAAAATTCTTTTTCTTCTAAAATATAGGCTAAAGGCTCATAATCTATTCGTCTTCTGACCAATTGATCTATAAGAATTTTTTTATGATCTTCTATATTAAATGAACCAACCGAAATCATATCAGCCAAATTTAATTCTAATATTTTTTGTGTAATCAATCGAGCTTCCAACTTGGGAAGTTCTATTTTTGCTTTGGCTAAAATAGTTGTTATTTCCTGGAGTGACTCGTGAAGTGTCGTCATTGAGCAACCTCTGCTAATTGGGTTGCTTGATCATCTGTTATTAATGCTTCAACAATTTCGTCCAAGGCTTCACCAGCTAGAACTTTTTCAATTTTATAAATTGTTAAACCTATTCTATGCTCTGTTACACGTCCTTGTGGAAAATTATATGTTCTAATTCTTTCCGAGCGATCCCCAGACCCAACCTGATTTTTTCGATTAGCAGAACGTTCTTGATCTTGAATTTCTCTTTCCCGTGCATAAAGTCTTGCCCGCAAAACTTTCATAGCTTTGGCTTTATTTTTATGCTGTGATTTTTCATCTTGCTGTTGAACCACTAGCCCTGTTGGAAGGTGCGTAATACGCACGGCACTGTCTGTTGTATTAACTGATTGTCCCCCAGGACCACTTGCACGAAAGACCTCTATACGTAAATCTTTGTCTTGAATTTGGATATCAATTTCTTCTGCTTCTGGTAAAATTGCTACTGTTGCTGCCGATGTATGGACACGACCGCTTCCTTCGGTTGCAGGAACTCGTTGAACCCTATGAACGCCCGATTCATATTTTAATCTTGCAAATACACTGCGTCCCGTGATAGAAGCACTTGCTTCTTTATATCCACCAATTCCTGTTTCTGTAATGCTTAAAATTTCGTGTTTCCATCCACGAATATCGGCATATCTTAAATACATTTTAAAAAGATCTGAGGCAAAAAGAGCAGCCTCATCCCCACCAGTTCCTGCTCTTACTTCTAAAATAACATTGCGTTCATCTGCTTCGTCTTTGGGAAGTAATAAAAGCATAATATGACGGTAAAATTCTGGCAATTTACGTTTTAATACCAATAATTCTTCCTCTACCAAAGAACGCATATCGGGATCTTTTTGCATCTGTTCCAGATCATCAATCTCACGGCGTGTTTTATCCCAAATTTTAATCGCATCAACAAGGGGTGTTAATTCCGAATATTCACGTGAAAGCTTTGCAAATTCTTGGGGATTAGGCTGCGTTGTACTAGCTAACAAAGCTGCTACTTCATCATAACGTTTTAAAGTTTGCTTAAATTTATCTTCAAAAGACACGGGTCTATACTCGTTATTATTTTTATTAAATTGCTGGCACTTTTCTAGTAAAATCATGATAAGATTCAATATAACGAACCGTACCTGTTTTAGAGCGCATAATAACAGAATGGGTCTGCCCCCCTTCCCGGTAGCGTCTAACCCCTCGAAGCATTGTGCCATCTGTTACACCTGTTGCTGCAAACATAACATCCCCTTTTGCCAAGTCATTTAACAAATACTTATAATTAAAATCACTAATTCCCATTTTTTTTGCCCGTTCGCGTTCATCATCATGACGAAATACCAAACGTCCCTGCATAAATCCGCCCAAGCATCTTAATGCAGCTGCAGCTAGCACACCTTCAGGCGCACCACCAATTCCCATATAAATATCAACACCACTTTCTGGCCGTGCTGTTGCAATAACTGCACTAACATCACCATCACTAATCATACTAATACGGGCACCCGCTTCACGTATTTTTGCAATTAATTCTTCATGACGTGGTCTATCCAACACACACACCACAATATCACTGACATCAATATTTTTAATTTTTGCAAAGTTTTTTAAATTCTCTTTCGGAGACGCATCCAAATCAATCACACCTTCTTTAAGATCAATGCCTACAGCAATTTTATCCATATAAACGTCTGGAGCATTTAAAAATCCTCCTTGTTCCGACATAGCAATAACAGATAAAGCATTACTTCCACCTTTTGCTGTAATTGTTGTACCTTCCAAAGGGTCAAGAGCAATATCAATAAGGGGGCCACCCGCCCCCACTTTTTCACCTATATAAAGCATGGGGGCCTCGTCTCTTTCCCCTTCCCCAATTACAACAACACCTGTAATGGCAAGATTATTTAAAGCATGCCTCATCGCATTAACTGCAACTTGGTCTGCTTCTTTTTCATCTCCACGTCCCATTAATTTAGAAGCTGCTAGAGCTGCAGCTTCTGTAACCCTAACTGCTTCTAAGGCTAAATTCCGATCCATAGTTACCATAAAAAATCCTAATTGATTAATTGATCTTCAAGAAAATCTCGGCTTTTCGTCCAGCAGATTCTGTATTTTTATTTGTTTTAATATTTACCGCTTCTGATTCCATTCGTTCTGCAGCTATCCCAAGTTTAATAAATTGATTAATAACACTTTGTGCTCTTTCCAAAGCAATTTTATTATTTGCTATTTCACTTTGGGTTACATTTGCTTTGGTAGTACCAGCATATCCAACCACCCTAATTTTAGAGGTATTATTTTTATACTGAGTTGCAAGTTTATTTAATAGTGAATTAGCTTCTTTAGACAATTTTGTTGAATTATCCGTAAAATAAATCACACCTATTTGTTCTAAAGATGGTCCAGGTAGTTGCGGTTGGGGTGTTTGTGGTGTTGCAGAAGGTGACGATGACGTAGATACTGGCGCTGTAGTTTGGGTTGGTGTCTGAGGTTGAACTTTTTCTACCGATACTTTTTCAACAGGAGCTGCTAAAGGCACACTATCATCGTTAATGGTATTAGATGGCGCATTAATTGATCTTGATGTATTGGGTACATAACGTGCGTTAGATCTATCAGAAACAAGTCCCTTTTCCAATTTTGCCCTTTGTTCTTTGCTTGGGATCCTAGGACCTTTTAAGGGTACCTTTGATAAATTTGGAAATTCGCCAGGTTTGGGATCAGGTAGTTTTTCTTCAGCCGGTTCCGCTGTACCACCCAACCATTCAGGTAGCGAACAAGCATTTAATAAAAGACATAATAATATAGATAATAAGCAAAGAAATTTAATATAAATATTCAATTTAAAACAAACCTTTATCTTATCAGGCTTTTCATATAATTTAGCTTTCCAATCATATTTTCAATCAATTCTTTCTTGTTTAAAATATTGAATATAGTAAATATAAAAGCTAAATTGCTAAGGTTATCTTTACTTTATACATTATAATGTACAAAAGTATAAACACTCTATAATAACAGGAATTATGAATGCAAGCTTCTAATAATAATCAAAATTTTGATCCCATAATTTTCTCAAAAATAATAGCTGATTTTACAGAAAAAGCCCATAGCCTTTTAAGTACCTTTTTACAGCAAAAACCCCAACAACAAATAGAATTTCCCTATTCGTCCAAGATGATTGAAGCTTTTTTTGATCTTAGCACTAAAATGATGCAGAATCCAACCGGGGCTTTTCAAGCGCAATTGGAATTATGGCAAAACTATACAAAACTTTACCAAGCTACCACCCAAAAAATGCTAGGTATTAATCAAGCAATAGAACCTGTTATTACTCCAATACCAACAGATAAAAGATTTAAAGATAAAGCCTGGCAAGAAAGTATCATTTTTGATTTTATCAAACAATCTTACCTAATTCTATCTCAATGGATTCATTCCAGTGTTCAACAAACAAAAGGTCTTGATCCAAAGAAAGCTCAACAAATTGATTTTTTCACGCGTCAATTTATTGATGCCATTGCCCCAAGTAATTTTGCGCTAACAAACCCTGAGGTTATTCGAACGACCCTTGAAACCAAAGGGCAAAATTTGATTAAAGGGTTCCAAAATCTTTTATCTGATTTAGAAAAAAGCCATGATTCTCTTCAAATCAGCATGACGGATAAAAATGCCTTTGAACTTGGTAAAAATATTGCTTTAACCCCAGGTTCAGTTGTGTACCAAAATGATCTTATGCAACTTATTCAATACCAACCTTCAACCAAACAGGTGTATCAAAGACCTTTATTAATTATTCCACCCTGGATTAATAAATATTATATTCTTGATCTTCAAGAAAAAAATTCTTTTGTTCGCTGGCTTGTATCTCAAGGTTTTACTGTTTTTATGATTTCTTGGAATAATCCAGATAAAAAACTAGCCAATAAAAATTTTGAAAATTATATGCTCGAAGGTCCATTAACAGCATTAAATATTATTGAAAAAATTACCGATGAAAAAAATATTAATGCTATTGGCTATTGTTTGGGGGGGACTTTACTTGCCTGCACACTTGCCTATCTAGAAAATAAAAATTCATCCAAGAAAAAAAATACCAAAGAATCATTTCCCAAAATTGTTTCTGCGACATATCTAACTACTCTTGTCGATTTTTCAGAACCTGGAGAATTGGGGGTTTTCATTGATGAACAGCAAATCAAAGATTTAGAAAAACAGATGAATAAAAAGGGATATCTGGAAGGTCACAAAATGGCCTATACATTTAATATGTTGCGTGCCAATGATTTAATCTGGTCTTTTGTTGTTAATAATTATCTTTTAGGTAAAGATCCTTTTCCATTTGATCTTTTATATTGGAATTCTGATTCAACACGTCTTCCTGCTGCTATGCATAGTTTTTATTTAAGAAAGATGTATTTACAAAATCTCCTTGCACAACCCAACGGTATAACCCTTGATAATGTACCTATTGATCTTAGAAAAATTGAAACACCCACATTCATCTTGTCAACTAAAGAAGATCACATTGCCCCATGGCAATCAACCTTCAAAGCAACCAAGCTTTATAACGGGTCTATTGAATTTGTTTTGGCAGCATCAGGTCATATTGCAGGTGTTATTAATCCACCCAATGCCAATAAATATGAATATTGGACCAATAAACTTTGCCCCACAGCAGATCAATGGTTAAAAACAGCGCAATCGACACCAGGATCATGGTGGCCCCATTGGGCTAATTGGGCAAAAAAATTTAGTGGTAAACTTGAAGCCAGTCCAACAAAAAATAAAAACATACAAATTATTGAACCCGCTCCTGGCAGTTATGTGAAAAGATAAAATATTATTTATTATCTTTTTAATTAAAAACTGGACCCATGGGCATAAGACGTATCCCAGGACGAAGTTTTTTATAAGGTAGTTTTAAATGATCGGCTGGATTTTCACCTGGTGCTATAACAATTAAAATATGCGATGCTATTGATTGAAAATCTGCTCTAAAATGAACAGAACTTTTAAGGACAAGTATTTTTTGTTGACGAGGATCAATTCCCATATGGTAAAACATCGATTGATCAGCTGCTTGTTGTTTACGACTTGATACAATAATGTCAACGCCATTGATTTCTAAAAGTGCCATAGGACCTAATTTCATGGCGGATCCTTTATAAAAAGGGCCTGTTGCCATAAAGTTACCGTCGCCTAATTCTTTAACTTTAAATGTATTATATAAAGGTGGATTATGATCAGGGGTCATTTTATTGCCCCCAAGACCAAGGGTTAATGAGCCCCCTTTGCCAATTTTGTGTGCTTCTAGAGCTGTATCAGGATCATTAATCATAGCCACCACTGCTTGCTTAACCCCTGCTTTAATTAAAGCGTTTAAAATGCCCGTTGTATTTGAATCTGTACCAGCCCCTGGATTATCCTGCGTATCAGCCAAAATAATAGGTTTTGTACTTTCTGTTGATAATTCCATGGCCTTTTTTACAGCATCTTCAGGTGAATAAAGATGTTGAGCAAATTCATTTTCTTTGCTTAAAATAATTTTCTCAACTTGGCCAATGAATTCATTGGCCTTTTCAGCATTTTCTGCATAACACACAAGTGACGGCCCACAATCTTTAATATCTGCTGGTGGAAATCCCATAGCAAAATCTATATGACAAGAATTATTTAATTCAAAAGCTTCGATATGATTGTAAATAGTTTTTGCTGGCTCTATCATTGTACATTGAGAGGTCAATGGAATAAGAAAAGGTAATTGGCGGTACGCCTTTGCCTTCCATCTATTTAATTTATCAAATAATTCTGCAGCTCTCTCCCCCGTTTTAGCCATATCAATATGAGGGTAAGTTCGAAAAATTGTTATAAAATTAGCATAATGAACCATTGCTTCAGTTACATTTGCATGAAGATCAAGGCTTATTACAATGGGTAAATTTGGTCCAATTTTTTGGCGAATACGTTTTAATAATTCACCTTCTCCATCATCAAAACTTTCACTTACCATGGCCCCATGTAGATCAAGATAAAGACCATCAATTGGCCCTGCTTTTAAAAGTAAATCAATTATTTGTGAAACAATTTTTTCATAAGCCATATCTTCAACATAAGAACGCGGCGTTGCAGAACACCATAATAATGGGACCAATTCATATCCTAATTTTTGAGCTTTATCTACAAATCCTGTAACCGGAAGATTAATATTTTCAATAACCTTGAATAAATTTTGCCCAATAGTTAAAGCAGGCCAACCATCTGCATCAACAAATTCTTGATATACAGTTTTTGTTGGGGCAAAAGTATTGGTTTCATGCTGGAATCCAGCAAAAGCTATACGCATTTGTTTTCAATGTACAAAGGGTTTACTGTTGTCTTGTCTTCTAATATAGTAAAAGAATAGAATTTAATAAACTAATAAAATAGTTTTTAAGGCGAAATAAAAATGATATCAGCCAGTTTACGTAAAAGTTTTTTTGTATTTTCAATCGTTACACTGTTTTTCAATACAGTGTACTATGCAACAAGTCAAACGATCAATTCTGATTTTGAAACTTGGCGCAATCAATTTTACCAAAAAGCATCAGCGCACGGTATATCAGATAAAACCTTTAATCTTGCACTTGGTCAAATAAAACCTGACCCATCTATTTTAGAACAAGATACTAATCAACCAGAATTTGTTAAAACTTTTAATAATTATCTTGATCAAATGGTCACGCATAATCGTATTACCCAAGGATTGCATTATAAAAACCAATATAGTGCTTTATTAAATAAAATTAGTGAAGTATATCAAGTACCATCCCAATATTTAATTGCTTTGTGGGGATTGGAAAGCAATTTTGGGTCCAATACAGGGAAATTATCAATTGTACGTTCTTTGGCAACCCTTGCATATAGTTCTACAAGAAAGGATTTTTTTGAAAATCAATTGCTTGATGCTTTAACACTTATCGAACAAAATATAATTCCTTTAAATAAAATGTATGGATCGTGGGCAGGTGCCTTAGGCCAAGTACAATTTATGCCGCATGATTATTTAACTCTTGCCGTTGATTTTGATGGGGATGGAAAACGTGATTTGTTTACCAGTGTGGCAGACGCATTAGCTTCAGCTGCAAATTATTTAAAAAATGCGGGATGGAATAATTCTTTTCCTTGGGGTGTCCAAATTACTGTACCAAATAATTTTCCCTGGCATCTTGCAGAGCCTTCTAAAACCATGCCTTTATCTTTTTGGTTATCCCAAGGTATAAAATTTATGGATCCTAAACATACTGTACCAGACCCCACTACCCCTGTTTCAATAGCTTTACCGATGGGGCATAAAGGTCCTATATTTCTTTTATATCCTAATTATCAAATTTTATTAAAATGGAATAGATCAATTAATTATGCTTTAGCAGCAGGCATATTATCTGATTATATCGCAGGTAAACAAGGTATCATAAATACGAATGTTGATGATCAACCCATGACCACGGCAGAGATCATTGAAATCCAAAATTTATTTAATACAATGGGATATAATCTTGGTACCCCTGATGGTAGAGTTGGGCCAGCAACCAGAGATGCTATTAGAAATTTCCAATATAATAAACAAATACCAGCTGATGGTTATCCCACCCCATCTCTTTTAGAATTAATGCGAAAAGAAACCAGAAAGCTTTAAACTTTTATTTGGCTATTGGTCGTAATCCGGTTGATTTTCTGGTAAAGCCTTTTGAAAAGAAGGCAGCATAAGACATGCTTTTTCAATAGATACAAGGGTTGGAAAAGCATCTAGGACAAAATTAAAACGTCGTGCATTATACATTTGGGGAATTAACGCCACATCTGCAAGGGTTGGTTTGTGACCAAAACAAAAAGTGCTATCTTTTCTTGTTTGCTTCAGGGTTTTTTCTAATGCGTTAAAACCTATTTGGAGCCAATGTTGATACCATCCTTGCATAATTTTAGTTTTATCATGCCCCATATCGTGTTCTAAATATTTTAGAACACGTAAATTATTTAAGGGATGAATATCACAAGCAATTGCCATGGCTATAGATCTTATTTGTGCCCGACCAATAGGTGTACCAGGAAGTAAAGACGGTTTTGGGTATAATTCTTCAAGATATTCAATAATTGCTAAAGATTGACTTAAAAAATTATCATTATCTTCTAAAACAGGAACGAGTCCCGATGGATTAATAGTTAAAAAACTTTCCTGTCTTTGCTCCCCCCCATGGCGTGTTAAATGGATAGGAAGATGATTATAATTAAGCTCTTTAATATTTAACGCAATTCTGACACGAAATGCGGCAGATGAACGAAAATAACCGTAAAGCTTCATGCGGCAATTAAATGGTCTGATGGTAGCAAAGTTGTGGCGGATAATTCAGGAAGATGTGATACTTCATCATACACCGACAATAAATCTTGGTTAGTTTCGTGAAAAAGCTGGTCAAAACTTTTAATCACAAAATACGTTTCTTGATATTTATCAATAAAATAGTCCGTGCATAAAATACGCTTCAAATCAAATTCTATACGGCGTGGCATCGGATCTTCTAGGCAATAAATTGATTCGCCTTTTGATGAAACAATACCCGATCCATAAATTCTAAGCCCCTCCTTTGTTTGGATAAGACCAAATTCTACAGTATACCAATAAAGTCTACTAATTTTTTTAAGATGGCCAGCCTTTAGGGCTTTAATCCCTGCTTTACCATATGCTTCCATATAATTGGCGAAAATAGGATTGACCAACAAAGGCACATGACCAAAAACATCATGAAATACATCTGGTTCTTGCAAATAATCCAACTGATCAGGTCGCCTAATAAAACATGTCGCTACAAAACGCCGGTTAGCCATATGTTCAAAAAATACATCATCTGGTATAAGTGACGGCACAGCCACAATTTGCCATCCTGTTGCTTTCATAAGGACATCATTAAGACGACGGAAATCTGGAATACCGTCTTCAGCAACACCCAATGATTTAATACCCTGCAAAAATTCTGGAACCGCCCTATTTTTTAAAATTTCAGATTGTCTAGAAAAAAGAAATTTCCACGTTTGATGTTCTTGCGGGGTATAATTTTCCCAATTTTGTTCAATCGTCCAATCTGCTCTATGTTCCATAATAATAACCTTTCTTTTAAGGGTTATTCATTTATTAAATTATTAATCTTCTTACTATTATACCATAAGATTTTTATATAAAGATAATGCTTTTTCAAGTTTATCTTTCATATCCTGATTATCTTTTAATCTTTGTTTTTGTTCTTCAATAACATCATGTTGTGCATGTTGAAGGAATTTCTGATTATTAAGTTTATTCGTTAACATATTTATTTGTTGATCTATTTTTTTGATGTCATTATATAATCGATTTTTTTCTTTTTCCAAATCAATTAAACCTGTTAAATTTAAAAGGAAAATATTTCCTTCAAAAACAATTTGAACACATCCCTCTGATGGGTAAGGCAGCGTTAAAATAATTTCATCTAATCTTGCAAGACGTGTAATAGTTGTTTGATGTTGCTGAAGATAAGCTATAGTTTCTTTTGAAATATCCCTTAACCCAAGTTTAGGCTTAACCGAAGGCAAGAGTGCCATTTCAGATCTTAAAGCACGAATAGTTTCAATTAATTTAATAACCCATTGTATTTCTTGTACCTTAGTTTCATCCATTTTAAAAGATTTGTAATTAGGCCAAGATGACACCATAAGCATAGACCCCTTAGGATTAAAATCTTTCCATAATTTTTCTGTCACGAAAGGCATAAAAGGATGCAAAAGATGAAGAATTTGCATTAAAAGCCAGGATGTAAAATTTCTGGTCTTTACGGCTTTATTTTGATCCTGATCGGTTAATAATAATTTTATGAATTCAATATACCAATCACAAAATTGATGCCAAATAAAATGGTATAAAGCGTAAGCTGCATCATTAAAACGATAGGTGGATAAAGCTACCTCAACCTTTTGCGTTGTTTCTAAAAGCATCGCCATGATCCAAAAATGAATAGGTTCATCTATTGTTTTTAGATCAAAGTCTTCTGAAAATTCGCATTCATTCATTTGGCAAAATCTGGCTGCATTCCAAAGTTTTGTGACAAAATTTCGATATCCTTCAATTCGTGATTCCGCAAGTTTTATATCCCTACCTGGTACCGCTAACGAGGCTAGTGTAAAACGAACAGCATCCGTACCATAACGATCCATTAAATCTAATGGGTCAATGATATTGCCCTTAGATTTTGACATTTTTTGACCAAATTCATCACGAATTAGCGCATGAATATAAACCGTTTTAAAAGGAATTTTCTTTTGGGTGTAAAGTCCCATCATGATCATGCGGGCAACCCAAAAGAATATAATATCAAACCCAGTTACCAATACATCGGTTGGATAATAATGCTGCAATTCAGCTGTATTGTCTGGCCATCCTAAGGTTGAAAAAGGCCATAATGCAGATGAAAACCAGGTATCTAAAACATCCTGATCTTGGTCTAAAATTACATCATGCCCATAATGTTTTTTTGCTTGGACTAATGCTTCTTCTTCAGTTTCTGCAACAAAAACCTTACCATCTTTGCTATACCAAACAGGTATTTGATGCCCCCACCATAATTGACGGGAAATACACCAGGGTTGAATATTATGCATCCATTGAAAATACGTTGTTTTCCATTGATCTGGAACAAATTTAATTTCCGATTTTTCAACAACCTCAATAGCTTTTTTGGCCAAAGATGACGTGTCCACATACCATTGATCGGTAAGCCAAGGTTCAATAACAACACCAGATCTATCCCCATAAGGAACAGTCATCGAATGGGATGCTGTTTTTTCTAAATAACCTAAAGTTTCTAAATCTTTAAGCACTTGTTGTCTTGCTTGTTCTCTTGATAATCCTTGATACATATCAGGTACTTGATCATTAAGACATGCATTTTGATCAAAAATATTAAAAGTTGGTAATTTATGCCTTTTGCCAATATCAAAATCATTAAAATCATGGGCAGGTGTTACTTTGACCGCACCAGAACCTTTTTCTGGATCACTATATGTATCTGCAATAATTGAAATTATTCTGTTAGCAAGAGGAATAATAACTTTTTTACCAATCATATGCTGATAACGTGAGTCATCTGGATGAACGGCTACAGCAACATCACCAAATAAAGTTTCAGGTCTTGTTGTGGCAACTACAATATATTCTGTTGGATTATCTTCAAAAAAATACTTGATATACCAAAGTTGGCCCTGAATTTCACGCTGCTCTACTTCAAGATCAGAAATAGCTGTATGAAGTTTTGGATCCCAATTAACCAATCTTTTATCTCGGTAAATTAATCCATCTTGATAAAGCTGAACAAATAATTTGCGGACGGCTTTACTTAAACCTGCATCCATTGTAAAACGTTCACGTGACCAATCGGGGGACGCACCCAATCGTCGCAATTGATTTAAAATAATATTGCCTGAATGATTTTTCCACGCCCAGACTTTTTCAAGAAAAGCTGGACGACCCAAAGACGTTCTGGTTAATCCATCTTTTTCTAATTGTCTTTCCACCACCATTTGGGTTGCAATACCAGCGTGATCCGTGCCTGGCTGCCATAAAACATCATATCCACACATACGATGATAACGGATTAATATATCTTGCAAAGTAAAGGTTAACGCATGTCCCATATGAAGATTCCCCGTAACATTTGGGGGCGGCATCATAATTGTATAAGGCTGTTTACCAAGATTTGGATGAATAGAAAAAGCACCACTTTTTTCCCAAATTTCGTATTGTTCTTTTTCAATTGACGAGGGAACAAAAGTTTTATCAAGCATTTTACATGTCTTTATAAAGATAAGATTTTGGATTAATTAATATTAATCTTTTGTAGCAATTTTTTAATTTCACGTTCAACAATTTTTTCAACAAGTAATGATAGATTTTTATCAATCCATTCTTTCAGAAGAGGGTTTAAAACACGGTGAATAAATTGCTCAGATGTTAAAGCCGAATAATCTGATAAAGATTGATAATTTTGGGCTAAGTTAATTAAACGATCAAGAGAATTCAATGATGATTTTATGCTTAAATCCGAAAGTAAATCCTGAGTTTTATTAATATTATCTTGATTTAATTTTTGATTATCTTTTTTCGTTTCATCATTAAATTCATTAGTTAACAATAAAACATCTTCATCAAGCACATTAGATCCTAATTGATTGAGAGAAGCATCTGATAATTGCTTTTTTTCTTGGATTTGCTTATTCCGAATTTGAGCTTCAGCAACCATTACTTTAATAGAATCAATAATATCTTTTAAAGAATCGTTTTTAGTCATTTAATTATCTAAAGGAATAAGAACTTTTATAAATTTTAATTAAAGATAACAAAATTATTTTAAGGGTCAATTGACTCACCAACACCAAAAAATTTATTTTTTACCTTATCATAATGTTCTTCATAATTATAATATTGAACAGGCAATTGTAAATCTCGCGCAGTCAAATGTCCTGTCGCTGCAAAAATACTATAGGCAGCAACCAATCGATCCCGCTCCGCTGTGACATAAGCAACCTTTGCATCTAAAAGCTCTTGTTCTGCATCTAAAACATCAAGGATGGTTCGTGTTCCAACCATTGATTCTTGTTTAACACCTTCTAAGGCAAGTTCAGCTGATCTAATTTGTGATTCCAAAGATACCAGTTGTGCTTGGGATGTTTGCCAAGCTAACCAAGATCTCGCGGCACCTTGCTCAGCCCGTCTTCTTTCTTCATCTATTTCTTGCCTTCTTTGGCTAACTGATTGTTTTGCTTCGCGTACACGTGCATCAACATTCCCCGCTTGATAAAGAGGTATGGTAACTTGGGCTTTAATGATACCATCTCTATTATATACATCATCACGCCCTACATCCTTAGATACCCCAATTGATCCCCTTAAAGATACAGATGGTAACATTTCACCAAAAGCAACATCAACCTGATTGCGTGCAGCTTTTTCTGAAAATTCTGCTTCTTTAACATTTGGATTATAAAAAGCTGATCTTACAACTTCATCCATACTTGTGGGTAAATTTGTAGGTAAGGGAGGTGTTTTTAATGTCCCCGGCATATCTCCTACAACTTCTTTATAAATAGCTCGGGACGAAGATAAATCTCCTTGAGATGCAATACGTTGTGCTGTACTGCGGGCTAATCTTGCTTCGGCCTGTGCCACATCGGTACGGGTGATCTCACCTACTTGAAAACGTTCTTGTGTTGCTTCAAGCTGACGCTTAAGAACCGCTTCGTTATTTGTATTTAATTCTAAAACTGATTGGTCACGTACAACATCTACATAAGCTGTAATTGAACGAAGTAAGACATCTTGTTCAACAGCAAAAAGTCTAGCCCTAGCAGCAAAAACTAAATTATCTGCTTGCTCTGTACTTGAAACTGTACGGAAGCCCCGAAAAATAGGTTGGGTAAAATCTAATGTCGCATCTCTGGGTTGGCGTTCATCTTCAACTGCGTTAATCAAAGGTTGATTAGTATCTGTATATTCTTGTTCATGACCATAAGAAGCATTACCTGTAAGAGTGGGGCGCCATCCTGATAGTGCTTGTGGTACCTTTTCATCTGTTGCTCTTAATTGGGCCCTTGCAGCTTCTAAAGTAGGATTAGATGTATAACTTTTTGCCAATGCATCTATTAAAGTTTGGCCAAAACTTTGGGAAATAAAAAAGCCCAGATTTAAACCCCAAATTACCCCAAAAAAAACTACAAAACAAATCCAACTATTTTCTTTTTTCTGCTTCATCATGACACTACAAACTTAAACTAATCAATCGAACACTTTGCTTTATTATGCCTATTATATATTAAACTATCTTTAATTTATATTTTTTTTATAAGTTTATAACACAAAAAAATGATTTAACTAAAGATAAATCTTTTTTCCTGATTAAATTCTGGGATTGATGGTACATTTGCATCAAAATAAACCTGAGAAGTTACAATTTGGTTAATTTTTGTTGCTATAACCATGCGTCCTATATTTTTTTGACGCCTTATATAAATAATTTTTCCATTTTCTTCCAATTGTTGAGGTATAGAATCAGGTAGATAATCTATAGAACCTTCAATAAAAATAACATTATAAGGGGAATAGATAGAACATCCTTCGGTCAACTTCCCTTGAAAAGTTTGAATATTATGAAGATTTAACTCTTTAAAATTTCGTTCTGCATGATTAAGAAACATACGTTCAGAATCCAAAGCATAAACTTTATGACACAATTTTGAGATAACAGCAGCCGTATATCCATAGCCACATGCCACAACAAGCACCTTATCCGTTAATTTTAAAGAAGCAATTTGGACCATTTGTCCAATAACCATAGGTTCTAATAAATAACGATTATATCCTAAAGCAATATCATTATCTACATATGCCACATGACGAAAATTAGAAGGCACAAACATTTCGCGGGGAATAGAGGAAAAAGCATCTATAATTTTAGGATCAATAATTTTATTAGGTTTTAATTGCGATTCAATCATATTAAAACGCTTTAATTCTACGGATGAATCTTGGGGCACATTCATACTATCATTCCATCATACATCAATTTTTATAAAGATAATAAATACTTATAGCTAAAATACAAAAGATTCTTGAAGCAAACAATCATTTAATTAATGTATTTCTATCTTTAAAACCTTATTTTCATAAATAAATTGATTTACATAAAAAAGTTACTTTAAAGTATGTGTTTTATCTTTTATAAAGAAATAATTAAAGGCCCGGTGGCAGAGTGGCCATGCAGAGGACTGCAAATCCTTGGACGTCGGTTCGATTCCGGCCCGGGCCTCCATAACAATAAAATAATCTGATAAAAAATAAATTTATCATAATCTTGTTTTATGTATAAACATCTTATCATCTTGTCATAGAAAAGGAATAAATATGCAAGAAATACCGATTTCACCGAATGATGAAGGTAAAACTCTTATTCCTTTATGGTGGATAAGCGGATTAATTATAATTATTTTGATTTCTACTTTGTGTGTCTTAGAATTTTAATCATATGGATCGATGAAAAAAATTTTTATCATTCATAAAGCGTCAAAAAAATTACTATTTTTTCTAGGTGGTTTTTTTATTCTTTTATCTTTTTTTTGGTTTCTGCTTCCCCTATTCATAAAATTTTTTCTTTTACAAGAGCTTGATAAAATTGGAATTAAACAAGCAGATTTAACCATTCAAACAATTACTTTCAAAAATATACAACTCAAAAATATAACCTTGGGTCATACTAAAAGAATTTATATTGGCACTATTATTGCCAACTATAATTTAAAAGATTTATTTAAAGGTAAAGTTGAAAATATTCTTATAGATAATGCTGCTATTGATCTTACAAATTTAAATAAGGGTACAAATATTTATGAGATATTAGGGATTGAGCAAATTACCACAGACACCCCAGCAAATAAATTTTCTTACAATTCTTTACCCAAAATTACTTTTAATAATTCAAGTTTATTAATCAATGTTAAAAATCAACCCAATACTATTTTCTTAAAAGAAATTATTTTATTTCCACAAAATGATAGTTTAAACATTAATACCGTTCTCAATACCCAAATTCAACAATTCACAATTACAGCCTCTGCCCACGTTCAACTTTTTCAAAACAATTTTTACCAAGCCGAATTGAATATAGATCAAGGTCAATATTTTTTTGATCCTAATAAAATAATTAATTTTACTGGTAATTTTTCTGTACCCAAATCTTCTTTAACAGATACCAAAATTGATGGACATATAAACATTAATGAAAATTGGATAAAACCCAATAATACATATACTTTCGATCTCAATATTTCTTCAAGCCAATCCGTTTTTAATAGTATTGCCTTACTTCAAGATAGAGATAACAACCAAATAAAAATTACATCAAAAATAAATTATGCAAATAAAATTCCAAATTTTAATAGTATATGGTCTGTCCAGATATCTAAAAATAGTGTGCTTTATTCCATTTTAGACTCTTATAAAATTCAATTCGATTACCTTAATTTATCTGGCAATATTCAGGGTGATTTGTTATTTGGGGATCAACCCTTAACTTTTACTACAGAAAATAATTTAAAAATTAATAATTTACTTCATACCCAAACTAAAACAAAAATTAAAGAAGTTAATTTTAATTTACCTTTGCATATCGTTTATAATGAATCATCGGTAAAATTTAAAAATTTATCTAATTCTTTTATTCAAATAATAAACTTAAATTATAAAAATTGGGTGAACAAAAATCCTATAATGATTTCAATCAATCCTCTGGAAAATAAAGAATATAGCTTTGATCTTGATCAAAAAAAATGGAATAGTATCCCACCTTTTTCAATAAAATTATCATCTGCTGAATTCACAAATAAAAAAAACATTTTGATTTTATCTTTTGATCAAATGGTTTTAGATTATCAATCCTTAAATCCACTTAATATAAAATTATTGGCAAAAAAAATAGAAATTAATTGGGATAAGGAAATTATTTCTATACCATCTATTCAAAACGATTTCACACAAAATGAAAATAAAATTTTAATCAACTCCATTGGTATGGTTAAAAGTCAAAAAATCAATTTTCCAATTTCTTTTACCCATCAAACATCTCTAGATAATAAAGAAATTACAGGGCAAGGTGTTTTAAAAAACCAAGACAAAAATATTTCTATTAATTTAAAGACTACTTATTCTCCCGAACAAACCAAACTTACTATTACCATGAATGATATAATTTTGGGACCAGGTGGTATCACCAAAAATGATCTTATGGTGATGAAAAATTCTTTAGACGATTTAAGTGGCCGCATTAATCTTAAAGGATATTCGACATGGGATAAAAAAGGTAAAAATAAATCTGATCTTTCTTTAAAACTTGATAATATTTCTTTTAAAAATTCTTCAATGGCGGTCCAAGGATTAACTGGTGTTATTAAATTTGATGCTCTAACCCCTTTTCTTACCCCAAAAGATCAGAAAATTGCCGTTGCTTTAATTGACTTTGGATTGCCTATCACAAATGGCGAACTATCATTTGATTTTGGCCCAGGCAATATTCTTAATATCGGGCATAATCAATTTACCCTTGTCGAAGGTCAAGTGAACCTTGTGCCTCAGTCCATTAATTTAAATGATCCTGAACAAAAGATAATTTTAGCTGTGCATAATATTGGTCTTGCCCCTTTCTTAAAACTGATTGATTTGCCAGGATTGTCAGCTTCTGGTATACTAGATGGTGAAATTCCAATTATTATTGGCAAAGATTATCTTTTAATTAATAATGGTGTTCTTAAAACAGCTGGCGAAGGTGTTATTCAATATAATCCAAAAGATTCAAGTATACCTATTGATCAAAATGCGACAACACAATTGGTATTTGAAGCTTTAAAAGATTTGCATTACAAACAATTAGCTTTTACAATAAATAGATATAAGAATGCCGAATTTCAAATTGATTTAAAAGTAGATGGGAGTTCACCAAATTTTTATAACAGTTATCCTTTAGTTTTTAATTTTTCATTGCAAGGGAAATTAGACGAGATTTTAAAAAAATCACTTATGAGCTATCAATTACCAGAAACTATTAGCAAAAATTTAATTGAATTTAATCAAGCCAAATAATTAAGAGAGACCTATGAAGCGTTTTTTAACACAACTAAATCTAGCATTTCTGATAAAAATAATATGTCTATCATTAATCAGCGCACTTCTTTCAGGATGTAGCCCTACAGTTAAGGTTGAAGCACCGGATAAACCGATTGTTATTAATCTTAATGTAAAAATTGAACAAGAAATCCGAGTCAAAATTGACAAAGATGTTGATAATCTTTTGAAAAACAACCCAGATCTTTTCTAATTATATAGGTGATATTATGAAGATACATTTTTATAAAAAATTTAATCAGATAGCTTTTTCTTGGCTTTCAATTTTTACAGTTCTTTTATTTTGTTTATTCACAATTAATTCTTCTTATGCCCAATCTTTAGACGATGCTAAAGCCGCAGGATTAATTGGTGAAAAAAATGATGGTTTCGTAGGTGCTGTCAAACAACCGGCGGATGCTAAAATCACAAGCCTTATTGAAACTATTAATGCCAAAAGACAAAAAGCATATCAAGATATAGCTGGTAAACAAAACGTTCCTGTCGAGCAAGTTGGGGCGTTAGCTGCAGAAAAAATATATAAAGAAGCACCTGCAGGAACATATTTATGGCAAAATGGCAGCTGGGTTAAAAAATAAATAACCACCTCTTATTTATTTTTTAAAAAACGGTCCTCCCTTTCACAGTAATGATCAATTATGACTGTATAAAGGTCATGCATAAAATTTTTATCCAAATTATAGGTTGCCCCTATTTCCTTGCAACGTTCACGTACCTCTTCAACACGGGTTGGAATAACAGCAGGCAACCCTAATTTGGTTTTTACTGCTACAACTTCATTAACCAAAGAAAATCTTTCTCCAAGTAGCGCAATCAATTGATTATCAATTAAATCAATTTTTTTTCTTAATTTAAGAAGTTCTTCCATAATTATTCACCCTTTAAAAAATATTAAAAACACACAAATTTATGTACCAGATAAAGTTTTTAATTCTTCCAACAAATTAATTATGATTGTCATAATTTCAGAAGCCATAATTTCAGAAGATTGTGTATTTGTAAAACGATAAATTAATTTATGATCTGCCCTTAAAGACAAGGTTGATGAATTTTTATGAATAAAATCAATAAGTTTTGTTGGATTAGAAAAATAATTATCTTTAAAAGAAAAAGTGATACCTTTGGGTCCCACATCTATTTTATCAACATTTACAATTTTACATAATTGCTTCAAACTAATAACATGGAGTAGGTTTTTTAGTTCCAAGGGTATTGGCCCAAAACGGTCAATCATTTCGCTTTCAAAATTTACAACATCTTCTTTTTCATTTAAAAACCCAATACGTCGATAAAGATTAAGACGTAAATTCAAATCCTTAATATAAGTTTCAGGAATTAAAATTGGCATCCCGATATTAATTTGTGGGCTCCAATTTGTTGCAGCTTTAGTCACAGTTGGGTCACTGGATGCACGCAATTCATTAACTGTTTCTTCCAACATATGGTTATAAAGATCAACCCCTACTTCACGTACATTACCCGATTGTTCCTCCCCAATAAGATTACCTGCACCCCGAATATCTAAATCGTGGCTTGCAATAGAAAAACCTGCTCCCAAGTAATCTAATGCTTCTATAATCTGAAGTCTTTTTTGTGAATTTTTGGATAAAATTTTTTCTTCAGATAAAATAAAATAAGCATATCCTTGGATCTTGGTACGTCCAACACGTCCTTTTAATTGATATAATTGGGCCAACCCAAACATATCAGCACGATGAATAATAATTGTATTAGCCTGAGGAATATCCAACCCAGATTCGACAATATTGGTTGAAAGCAAGACATCATAAACCCCATCACAAAATTGGCGCATTGCATTTTCTAATTCATTTGCACTCATTTGTCCGTGTGCCACAACAATTTTTATCTCGGGCACAAGTTTTGTAATTTGGTCAATTACTTTATCTATATCTTTAATGCGTGGGCACACATAAAATATTTTCCCCCCACGTTTATATTCGCGAATAATAGCTTCCCTAATCATAACAGGGTCATAAGGAAGAACAAAACTTTGAACTGCCAAACGGTCCAATGGCGGGGTTGCAATCAAACTCATCTGCTTAATACCAGCCATGGAGAGTTGTAAAGTACGCGGAATAGGGGTAGCTGTTAAGGTTAAAACATGGATTTCAGATCGTAACTGCTTAAGCCTTTCTTTTTGGGCAACCCCAAAATGTTGTTCTTCATCAACAATCATTAAACCTAATCTATTAAATTCTATTGATTTACCAAGTATAGCATGGGTTGCCACAATAATATCAATACTCCCCTGTTTTAAGTCATTCTTAATCTGGCTTGCTTCTTTGGGTGTTATAAGTCTGGAAAGTTGTTTTATTTTTATGGGCAAATGTGCAAAACGTTGGGTGAAATTATTAAAATGTTGACGGGCCAATAATGTTGTTGGCACTGTTACAGCTACCTGATATCCAGCCATTGCCACAACAAAAGCTGCGCGCAAAGCTATTTCTGTTTTACCAAAACCAACATCCCCACAAATTAACCGGTCCATCGGTTGACCAGATGCCAGATCTGTTAAAACATCCTCGATTGCACGAAGCTGATCATCTGTTTCCGGATAGGGAAATTTTGCACAAAATTCATCATAAATACCTTCGGGTGGGATGATCGTGTCTGTTTTATTTAATTCTCTTAAAGCTGCAATTCTTATTAAATCCTGGGCAATTTCCCGAATTCTATTTTTAACTTTGGCTTTTCTATTTTGCCAATTGCTGCTTCCCAAATGATCTAGGGTGACAAGTGCATCCGCATCGCCATATCGTGATAAAACATCTATATTTTCAACTGGCACAAATAATTTATCATTATCTGCATAAAGTAATTTTAAACAATCGTGGGGCGCCCCACCAATATCTAATGTTTCTAAACCCTGATATTGACCAATACCATGGTCAATATGAACTAAATAATCATCAATCAAAAAATGGTTTAGTAAATTGAAAAACTTTTCAGGTGATTTTTTATGCTTGGTTGGTTTAATTATTTTTTCACCAAGAATATCTTGCTCTGTAATTAATATAAAATTGGGACAAGAAAAACCCTGTTTAATAGGTAACGTTATTAAACCCACTTGATCCTTGGATATTCTGTTTAAATCATCCCAAGAATTAAGAATGTCTGAACAAGAAATATGATGATCGCGCATCATATGGAAAAGTCGGTCTGTGCTTCCAGCTGTGTATCCACAGATAACAATATGTGTGTTTTGTTGATGCTGTTGAATATATTTATGTAAGCGATCAAAATGGTTTATTGTGGTTAAATCATTATCGTGAGCTGTAAATGCCTGAGCTGTAAATGAAAGACCTATCTGACCTTGAAAGTTAAATTTTTCATTTGAAACAAAAGGTGAGAAATTTAAAACCACACGGTTAGATAAGGATTGCTCCCAAGTTTTTTGATCAAAATATAAATGATTAGGTTCTAAAGGATAGTAAGCGGCACCTTGACTTTGCTGTTGATATTGTAAACGTGATTGATAATATTCTTCAATTAAAGCTATATGATTTTGGCAAGCTTTATCTAATTGAAAATCTGTTGATATAAAAGCAGATGGTATATAATCGAATAAAGTATCAAGATGATCATGAAAAAAAGATAACCAATGTTCCATACCTGGATAGGAACGTTTTTGGCTGATGGCTTCGTATAAAGGATCATCTATAGTCTTACTTCCAAATTTTTGTCTATAATTTTGACGAAAACGTTCAACTGTTTGGTCATCTAATAATATTTCACCTATGGGTTTTAAATCTACTGTATCTAATGTTTGAATGGTACGTTGGCTATGTGCATCAAATTCACGAATATTCTCTACTTTGTCACCAAAAAAATCGATACGAAATGGGTTATCTTTTCCGGCTGGAAATATATCTAAAATATCGCCGCGGCTCGCAAATTCACCAGATTCAATAACTGTTTCAACCCTGCTATATCCTTGATTAATCAAAAGTTTTTTTAACTGATCTAAAGATTGATCTATACCTTTTTCAAGTTTTATAATTTTATCATCAAAAAAAGATTGAGGAGGTACAAATTGTAAAATTGACGCAACAGATGTTACAACCACAAAAGATTTTTTAGACTTTTGATATTCTTTAATTTTAATAAAAGCTTCAATCCTTTTACCTAAAATTTCTTTATGTGGCGATGATCGATCATAGGGTAAGCAATCCCATGCTGGTATCACAACAAGTTCAATATCTGGGGCAAAAAAAGTAAAACTGGTTTCAAATTCAGCTAATCGTATCTCATCATTTACAATATGAAGCCAGGTTAAAAAATTATTATCGGAAAAACCTGTTCGTTTAAAATTTTCAAAAAAATCTTTGATAACAAAAATATCAAAACCTTGGGGTATACCCCCACATTGATAAGATTGGGGGTGCGTCACATCAAAAGATATGCCCAATGATGTAATCAAATGATTATGATATTGTAATGGATATGACATTGGATCAAATATTTTATATAAGAAAGATCAAGTATCTTGGTGCTTGACGTAGAAACCTTTTTCATCCCAACGAATTTCAAGCGATACCTCCCCTTTTTCCGTAACAGAAAAAGGATGTTCAAAAAACTGTATCAATTGTTCCCGCCAGACACGTTGGGTTACATCATAAATGGAATAATATGTTTGTGCATCAAAAACAACATCAAACCATAAAACAACACCATGACATGTTCCTGATGCAAGACCATCAATAATAATTTTCTTCCGTCCTGTTACAGATTCTATTGTTTCATGATCAAATGAAAAAATAGGAAAAGGTTCACTTAAATAAGTGCAACCTTGTTCATGTAAAAAATCATAATGTGGGTCAGAAAAAGCATTAAGCGGTGATAGATCGAACCCTGCTATACGGTTAATCGGATATGATATGAGTGATTTTAACGGACATTCAACAAGAATGGCATAAACATTATAGCCATTTGGGATAATTTGTGCCCCTGACTTTAATAATTTTTTTTGTGCGTAACGTAGCGCAAGAAACGTTTGGGGTGGTGTTAAACCTGAATAAGAAGGTTGCCATAAAAGAAGATCCGATAACTCTTTCACCTCTTCACCAAGTGTAACTTCCGTTAATGTCTTGTTATGAATACTGATTAATCCTTCAAACCCATTATTTTTTACAATTTCTGAAACTTTTTCAGCCACAAAAATATTGGGTTCACACGATACAATTTGGCTTGCCCCAAATTTAGCTGCCAACATGGATTTAAGACCAGACCCTGCCCCAAATTCTATAATCTTTGCCCCTGGAATAATTGCTTTAGCTAAAGCTTTTTCAAAACATTCGGTCCATTCATCATCATGGATTTCTTTTGTGACCCAGGACGGAGAATGGGCACTATATAATTGTCTTTGTAAAAAAAGCATATCGTGATTTTGGGGCACATGTTCCAATCCCCGATTAACTATTTGATACGCATCATAAATTCTTCCCTGATCTTCAAATAGCCGGAACAAAGATCGATAACTTGATACATAAGTTGGATCAAGTTCTAATGTTCTGTTAAGTATTTCTTCTGCCTCTAGCTGTGAACCTTTAAAAATAAGCATTGTTGATAAATTATAAAGCGCATCAAGATAAGATCCATTTAAATCACATGCAATACGAAAAGCTTGTTCTGCTTCATCTAATTGACCGATTTCTCTTAAAACGAGCCCAAGATTATTATAAGCTTCGGCATAATCGGGATTAAAACTAATAGCTTTGCGAAAATGGGTTTCAGCTTCACCCCATTTTTTTAATGCCCTTTGTACATTACCCAAATTGTTATAAGCATTGGCATTTCTGCTATCAAGAACAATGGCCCGATGTAAAGCCAATTCTGCTTCGTGAAAAAGACCCAATTCATAAAGAATAACCGCCCGATTATTATGATAAGAAATCACGCTATTATTGATGGCCAAAGCTTTATCTAACGCCTCTAATGCTTCTTGTGGGCGCTTCATATCATAAAGCACCATACTTAAAAAATGAAGCAATTGGGGTTGATTTTTATGTTTTTCCAACCCCTGTTTACACGCCATTTCAGCTGCCGCCAACCTTCCAGCAGCACGATGTTGTTTGGCAAGATTAAGCCATTCCTGACTTTGGGTCATGATTTTATCTTTATATTTCTTGTTAACCAAGAAAACATCATAATTGTTATAGCGTCCTATCTTTCAAAAATTTATGAACCAAAGCAATAATATCCTTATACAAATCAGGTACCACACCATAGCCCATAATCCAATCATAAAGATCAGGATCATTATTTTCCAAAAAATTAGCATATAAATTCAATTGTGATTCAGAAAATAATGAAAAATACTGATCAAAAAATGGACCAAGTAAAAGATCCATTTCTCTTGTCCCACGATGCCAACTTCGATACCGCAGTTGTTTTTTTATGTGCTCTAACTGATTCAAATTATATCCTATGAAAATGATTTTATAATTAAGTATAATCAAAACATATTATTTGATAAAACATCTTAATAAATACACTTATGACGAATAGGTTTTGGTATGCGTCCCGAAATTCTTTTTCCCCTTTTTAATCAACTTTCGACCCTATCAGGTGTTGGACCAAAATATACAAAATTATTAGAAAAAATAGTAGGACAAAATATTTTATCTTTATATAACCATCTCCCAATTTCTATTCTTGAACGACGTAATCTTCTTTCTCTTGCTCAAATTAATTTTAATGAAGATAAGCCTGTTATTCTGAACCTGACTATTCATGCGCATTCTTCTTTTGTAAGAAAAGGCCAGCCCTATAAAATTCAAACTTTTGATAAAGAAGGTATCCCTCTAGATTTAGTTTTTTTTAATATAACCAAAAGTTATTTAGAAAAAATAGCCCCCACAGGAAGCCAACGTATTGTTAGTGGTAAAATAGAATACTATGGAAAAAAATTCCAAATTATTCATCCTGATTTTATTGTGCCTTTAACAGAAAAAAATAAAATTAAAAACGTTGAACCAATTTATCCTTTAACTCAGGGAATAAGCAATCGTTTTTTAAATAAAATAATTGAAAATGCCCTCCAAAAAATACCTCTTTTGCCTGAATGGATTGTGCCATCTTTTATAGCCAAGCAAGGTTGGGTATCGTGGCATGATTCTATAAAACAGGCACACTCTCCCCAAAATTTTGATGACCTTAACCCAGTTCATCCTGTACGGGTGCGCCTTGCCTATGATGAAATGCTTGCCAACCAATTAAGCATGAAACTTATACGTAGGCATCATAAGCAAAAAACATCCCTACCTATTAAAATTTCACCAGAATTTAAACAAAAGTTTTTGCAAAACCTTCCCTATAATCTGACACAAGATCAAATGAACGCCATTATTGATATTGAACAAGATATGGCCAAATCATATCCTATGCTTCGCCTTCTTCAAGGGGATGTAGGAAGTGGAAAAACCATCATTGCTTTTTTTGCTTTACTTGCAACTGCTCTTATTCAAAAACAGGCTGTTCTTTTAGCACCCACAGAAATTTTGGCCACCCAACATCATACAAATTTACTACCCCTAGCAGAAAAATTTAATATTGATATTGTTCTTTTAATCAGCAAGCATAAAACATCCATCAAAAATTCCATGTTAGGTCATATTGCCAAGGGACAAGCCCGCATTATTATTGGAACCCATGCTGTTTTCCAAAGCAAAATTACATTTAATCAATTAGCCATGGTTGTTATCGATGAACAACACCGCTTTGGTGTGCAGCAAAGATTATTATTAACCGAAAAAGGAAATAATCCGCATCTTTTGGTAATGAGCGCTACCCCCATTCCCCGTACGCTAACTATGGCTTTATATGGAGATTTAGATATTTCCATATTGCAACAAAAGCCTAAAGGGCGCCAACAAATTGATACGCGCGTCATTTCATTTGAAAAAATAGGTTTACTTATTCAAAACATCACTAATGCCATTAAAGATGGGCATAAAATTTATTGGATCTGTCCTCTTATTCAAGAATCTGACCAACAGAACCTTATGACTACAGAAGAAAGATATAAAATATTAAAAGAAAAACTACCCTTTAAAATAGCCATGCTTCATGGCCAAATGACATCTGATATTAAAGACCAAACCATAGAAGAATTCAGAAAAGGTTCCATTGATATTCTTGTTGCGACCACTTTGATTGAAGTTGGTGTTGATGTCCCAACTGCAACAGTTATGATTATCGAACATGCTGAAAGATTTGGATTGGCACAATTGCACCAATTACGGGGAAGAGTCGGCCGTGGGAGTAAACAATCCATCTGTATTTTACTTTATGCTGAACCTTTATCTGATACGGCAAAAGCCAGACTAAACATTATGCGGCAAACAAATGATGGTTTTTTTATTGCAGAAGAAGATTTAAAATTACGAGGTGGTGGCGAAATATTAGGCACATCACAAAGTGGCATGCCAGGTTTTCATTTTATTGATCTTCATGCCCATAGTCATTTTTTCAAAATAGCTGAAGCCGAAATTAATACCTATCTTGAAAAAGATCCCGATTTATTGGAACCCCGAGGAAAAGCTTTACGCATTTTACTTTATCTATTTGAAAAAGATAAAGTAATTAAAAATTTTCTAAGTGGATAAAGCTATATCTTAATATTATTATCTGGCTGGATAAGAAAACAATCCATAAAGCTGTTGCATTTTTTCGATCGTATTTTTGGCATCCATACTATTAACCTCTGATGTCTTCAGCAATTTTGCATTAAATTGAACTAAAATTTGTACCCGTGTTCTTTGATTATAATCCTCTCTCCATGGATCATGATAGGGCCATCCACGATAAAATGGTGGTACCCTGGATCTTGACCACATCATAGAGGCAGGATAACCAGGGCCTATAGGTCGATAATAAACTTCACGTTCAACAACAGTTTTTGCATCGGTTGTTTGATTTTCTACTAAAAAATAAGGATATCCTTTTTCTAAAGATAATTGCGCTGTGCGCCACAAGGCAAAATCAATAGCTCTTTGACGCTCTTGATCAACTTTGCTTTGATAGCCAAACATCGCATCATTTGTACTTAATAAAGGTGTTTGATATGATATTTGATAATAGGTATCAGACAATTTTAAGTCTTGATAGCCATAAGAACTATTTGTAAAACCTTGCTCGTTCCGTGCAACCAAAGGGGGTTTACCTTGGTCCATACCCTGTTCGATACAAGATATAAGAATTAATGGTATTAATCCAACAAAGGCTATTTTATAAAATTTAATCGACACGCTCATTATACCAAATAACTAGAACCTCTATTTATTATACACCAGTTTTAGGAAAAAATATTATCTTTCACGCAAAGCATTAGAACTTGCCTGTAAAATAGGTTGTAAAAGATAATTTAAAAGCGTTTTTTGTCCCGTTAAAATATCAACAGATGCGGTCATTCCAGGAATAATAGGTAATTTTTTTTGATTATCCCCTAAATGATTGACCTTAGTTCTTAAGTAGATACGAAAAAAACTTTCCCTACTTTCTGGATCTTCAATAGCATCAGCACTTATTCGTTCAACTTCGGCCTCTAACCCACCATATATATTATAATCATAAGCCGTTACTCTTACGATAGCTTTTTGTTCAGGGTGAATAAAAGCAATATCTGTGGGTTTAATTCGTGCTTCAATTAATAATGTATCTTCCATAGGTACAATTTCAATTAAATCTTGCCCCGGCCTTACAACCCCGCCAATAGTTCGAACTTTCATTTCTTTCACAGTCCCCTTAACTGGTGATCGCACTTCGGTACGGCGCACCTTATCGCGATCTGCAGTTAACGATTCTTGAATAGAACGTAATTTAACCTTATATTCACCTAATTGTTGTACGGCTTCACTTCTAAAGCTATTAAGTTTTTCATCCAATCTAGCTTTTGCTTCTTTTACTGCTGCTTCTGCCCTTGGTATCATGGAACGCACATTATCAATTTCTGATGCCAAATCATTCACTTCACGCTTTTTACGAAGCAAATCCACCGATGAAACTGTTTTTTCTTTTTCCATTTTTTCTAAAATTTGCAATTCTTCCTGGGCTAAATTATAGGACGTTTGCAAATTAGGAAGCTTTTTTGTAGCAGCAACAACTTCTTGTTCACTTCCCTCCAAGACCGCTTTTAATGAATCAACCTGTGCGCCTAAGGTTAATTGGCGATTTTTATAAAGTGCCATTTCTGTGGCTATAACTTCTGGGGCTTCCAATTGTAATTCTTCAGAGAAATTTAAATTTTCAACTGGTTTATCACTTACTTCTGCTTCAAGCCTGGTGACAGCTGCTTCTAGGGCTACAGCCTGCTGTTTTAAATCCCGCACTTGGGATTCCATTTGGGTATTATCTATGCGTAATAATATTTGATCTTTATCAACAATCGTACCTTCATCAACTAGAATTTCAGCAATAATTCCACCTTCTAAATTTTGAATAGTTTGGACCTGACTTGATGGAATAATTTTGCCATACCCACGGGTTACTTCATCTAAATGGGCATAGCGTGCCCAAATTAAAAAAACAATCACAATAAAACAAATAACCCATATAAAAACATAAGCAAGTTTTTTGGTTTTTGTTAAGTTTTTATCTGGATCTGTCCACAAATTTAATGCCATATAAATTCCATTTTAAGAATTATGTGAAGAAGCAGCTGCATGAATTTGACCTTTCGTTAAAGAATCAATCACAGATTTTTTTGGTCCATCCGCCACAATCTTTCCATTATCTAAAACAATTAATCGATCAACCAAAGATAACATAGCTTGCCGATGTGTAATTAAAATAAAAGTTTTATTGGGTAAAATTTGTGCAAACCTATCTTTAAATGAATTTTCTGTTGAATTATCCATTGCACTTGTTGGTTCATCAAATAAAAAGATTGGGGGATTTAATAAAATGGCCCGTGCTAAAATAATTGCTTGACGTTGTCCACCAGATAAATTCTTCCCATCTTCCCCAACTTGAAAATTAAATCCATGGGGATGATCTTTAATAAAATTATATACACCGGAAATCTTTGCAGCTTCCAAAATTGTTTCTTCTTGAATATAGGGTTGGCCCATCGTAATATTATCTTTTATTGATCCATAAAAAATTGTTGAATCTTGTAAAACTGTTCCTATACGGCTGCGCAAATCAACAGGATCAATCTGGCGAATATCTATTCCATCCAATGTAATCATCCCATTTTCTGGTTCGTAAAGATTCAATAGCAACCTACCTATTGTTGTTTTACCTGATCCAATACGACCTAAAATACCAATTTTTTCACCAGCTTTAATTTTAAAATTTATCCCATTTAAAACTTTACCATATTGTTGGGGGTAACTAAAAACCACATCACGAAATTCTATAGACTCTTTGATATGGGTTTGGTTTAAAAAAATCTTATCAAAGGGACGTTCAACCGGAATTTTCATCAATTGGTTTAACCCTTTAAGAGATGCCCAACTTTGATAAAGGCGCAAAATAATGCCAGCAATTTGGGCCAAAGGTGCCATAGCACGGCTTGTTAACATGGATGATGCTATCAAAGCACCAACTGTCATACGACCGTCTGCCACATGATACACACCCCATATCATAACAAAAATTACTGTAATATTTGACATAAAGGTTGCAAAATTAATGGTCAGTAATGACCAAAATTTAGACGTTGTCGCAGATTGGGCAGCAACCGTTACAAAATCCCGCCATCTTCTTTGAATATATCCTTCCGCACGCGATACCTTAATGGATTCCAATCCTTGAATTGTTTCAACTAATAAAGCTTGTTTTTGGGCTGTTTCTTTATAAGCCTGATCAACACTGCGCCGCATTGGAATTTGTAAAAACAAACTACAAATAAGAACTAAAGGAATAATAACCAAAGGTATAAAAGCAATAGATCCACCCACCATATATAAAATGGCAATAAATAAAAGCAAAAAAGGGATATCAACTAAGGTTGATAATGAAGCTGAGGTTAAAAAATCCCGAATATTTTCAAATTCGCGTATAATATTTGCAAGCCCCCCGGACGATTGGGGTCTTTTATCCATACGCATCGATAAAATATGCTCAAATATATGATTAGAAATTTGTTGATCCAAAGTACGTCCCGCTTGATCAATAAAATAACCCCTTAAGAGGCGCATTAAAAAATCAAATCCAAAAGCCATAATAACCCCAAGCGCTAAAACCCATAGACTTTCAAACGCACTATTAGGGACAATGCGGTCATAGACCGCCATGCTGAATATAGGACTTGCTAATCCAAAAATGTTCAAAAAAATTGACGCAATAAAAACTTGAATATAAACAGGTAAAAATTTAATTAAGCGACCCCAAAACCAATTTTTTTGATGATCTGTTGTTGAAAATTCTAGTGCCCTTGGGTCTAGGTGAATTTTAGGCCGAATTAAAACCAGGGATCCTATATATAGTTTTTTTAAATCATCCAGATTGATATGTTGATAAACATCTAAGGTGCTTGGTTCCACAATCTGTGCTTGATCATTTTTAATTTTAACTAAAATAACAGCTTTTTTATTTTCTAATAAAAGAACACAGGGTAAATGAATTTGATTGATATCTATTAAATCTTTTGAAGAAATTTTAACTGAAAAAGATATTTTTTCTGCGGCCTGTTCTAAAAGCTCTAAGGTCATTCCTTGATCTGATAAAGGCAGACCTGCTGTTATAACTGCTGCTGTTTGAGGGATGCCCCAGAATCGTGTTATAAAAATCAGACATTGAATCAAATCATCATCTTCAACCCGATTAATGATGTCTTTTGAATTATTTTTTAAGGAGATTTTTTCAGATTCCGTCATTATCAAGTTTATATAATATTACTTCCATAAAAAATGATATCAATTTAATTATATCCCCATCTCTCTTTATGTGCATCATAAAATGACCTTAAATCATTAAAACACCTTTAATGATTTACAACACACCAAGCCTATGCTTTTATAATATCATTAATCAAAGCAAAATTTTAAAAGCTTACTTTTACTAAATTATGAATGTGAAGGAATAATTGTCAATTCTACATCAGGTGAACAATAAAGAGTTGTCCCACCTTCAAAAGTATAAAAAGATAAACCCTCTACATTTAAACCTTCGCTTGTTGTATGGGAACCAGCAACACCAGAATTGATAACATTAACATCAGTTTCAATATTAAGATGAGAATGACTTGCATCACTTAAGAAGACTATTTCACCATTTGAATCAGGCAATAAATCTTGATAAGATATAGTCAATAAAGGTTCTTGGGATGAAACTTCAGAAACAGCAGGTTGAATAGATTCTGGATAAATTAATGATTCTTCATTTGAAATAAGTGAATAATCTGTAAATATGTTTTTTGTTGCCATATTATTAACCCAAATTTATTAATTAAATAAAAAATTTTTTAAATATAGTATAATTTTAGCCAGTAAATATTAAGTAAGTATTAATATAATTAAATCTTATCAAAAATATATTATATTATCGCATAGTTGCTGGGTGATAATCAAGATAAATCATATAAGAAAAATAATCTTCTTTAATATCAGCCAAAACAAGGGTTGCTTTTGTTGTGATAAGCTTTCCTGGCTTTAAATATATAATATTAGCGGCAATAGAGCCAGTATAACCCCTAGAGAACATATCAAGAATAAATGGTAAGGGTTGGGTTGGTTTTATTTGTATATAATGGGTAATTAATTTACCAATTAATCCTTTTTCTTCTGCTCCCAGCCAAGTTAAAGCTAAAGAATTAGCCGCAATTACAGCTTGGGCATTATTAATCAAAAAACATGGAACAGGGCAGGCTTTCATCACAAAAGGAAGCAAAGCCCGGTCCCCTGTTGTTTGTAAAAAATTCAATTCTTTCTTTAAGATTCCAATTTCTTGATGAAGATAATCTAAACAAAAAAGCCTTATAGTATTTGTAATATTTTCAGGTAACTGATTCTGTTTGCTAATAATATTATGGACTAATTCATTGAGTTTTATTTTTAATGTTTGGGCAATTGTATCTAAACAATCCCAAATAACATCGTCCAGTTTTAACGAATAACGCCGACCATGATATTGAATAATACGGTGGGGCATTTAATTTAATTATTCCTTCAACATGTATATTAATTTTCTATTATTAACATGGTAAAGATTAACAAAATATTAAAAACCTACCACCCGGGTGGTAGGTTTTTAATTTACCTACCTAATTTTAAACATAGTATAAATATTATTTATATAAAAATTTTATAAATAACAAGCAAATGAAGAGTATATATGGTTAATTTTTAATAAATTAGCTTTTATTATGCTACTACTTTAATAATTGGAGTATTAGATGCTTGCGAGGTTAAAACTCCAACCCCAACATTTATTTTGAACCTATATTTAAAACCACAGTCAGTAAATAGCAGAAGTAAACCCTTTTAGCTGAGGCTTTGGGGTACACCTCCTTCAAGAACAAGTAATCCAGCAAGCCAACTATTATGGATAAGTTATTAAGATTGTTGATCGCAATATATTTAAAGTTGTTGGGACTTTGTGCAGTTACCTCCACCTCCAAGAAATTGTATGGCCACAAATAAATATGCCAAACGTACCACTAAAAATATACCATATAAACCGCTAAAACTGATTATTTTATATATCATCTCCAAGGTCACTGGACGTGATAGACAAGCAGGATCAAATGATATTGTTATCAATAATTAAAAAATAAACCCAATTAATAGGAAACCTTAAAAAAATATCCCCTTATTTTATAAGAAAAAATAAGGAGATAATTATTATAAATATTATGAATTCTTATTTACTTCAAAAGTCTTTTCAACTTCTTTTGATTTGGCACCAGAACCATTATCATCATTTGAATTTAGTGGTACTAAAGGTATATCTGTATTACGCAACGGAGGTTCAGATGGATAATGGTCTATCTTTTCCCCGCATGCCCCTAATCCAAAAGTAAAAGCTAAAATTAGGATTAATCCCATTTTTTTAAAAAAATTCCTAAACATAAATTACCTTCCTATAAAAAATATTAATTTAAAAAATTTACAGTGAGGAAAATAATATTAAAATTCAATTATAAATAAAAATTTATAATTAACAATTAATTATAAATTAATTTATAAAAATTAAAATAAGCCTTAAATATAAATAATAACAATGCTAAAAATACTATCAAATAACCTCAGCCTATAGAAAATAAGCTGGGGTTTTATTAATTAACTATAATTTTAATAATCTAATATTAGGTATTTGGAGCAGCTGCTTCTTTAGAAGATGTTTTTGATAATTCCTTAGCTTTACCGCCACCATTTTGATCATCAGATTGATCGTTCTTCAGAGTATTAATATATACAGGATTAGTTGGAGCACCAGCATGATCAGCATTTGGGCGGTCTATTTTTAGAATCATTTTCTCATTCTAAATATTTAATTTTCGTAAATTATAACAGCAACCTTGCATTTTTGTGATTCCTATTACAAACCAACCAATCATTGACATCTCATTTATTCATATAAATAATGATGTAAATGACAGATTTATTAAGAAATACCCACCGTTCCTTGATCGCAATAAACGGTAAAGACAACTTTAACTTTCTTCAAGGGTTGATCAGTAACGATATTCATAAGTTAAACCATAATAATTGTCTTTATGCGGCGTTTCTTACAGCCCAAGGGAAATATTTATATGATTTCTTTCTTTTGTACCAAAATGATACAATTTATATAGATTGTCATACCCAGCAAAAAGACAGTTTAATCAAAAGATTAGGATTTTATAAATTGCGATCCCAAGTTGTTATCCAAGATATCAGTAATAATTGGGTTATAGGTTATATTTATGATAGCCAATCCCCTAAGCTATTCGATTTAAAAGATCAAGTTGGATATACTAAAGATATCCAGCATTCGATTATATCAATTGATCCTAGAAATAAAAAACTTGGATTTAGACTTTATATTCCCAAAAGTGAATATTCTGATTTCATATCAAAATTTTCATTAACAGAATTAAATGACGACACCAATTATGAACGATTACGCATTAATCTTGCTGTTCCTGATGGGACAAAAGATTTAATTCCAGAAAAATCAACCTTGCTCGATTATGGTTTTGATCATCTTAACGCCATTGACTGGAATAAAGGATGTTATATAGGCCAGGAATTAACAGCACGCATGCATTACCGTGCACTCACCAAAAAGGCATTATATACTGTTCACCTAAAGGGGCTACCACCAGAAATTGGAACAATAATTATGCATAATGATCAAGAAGCTGGCGAAATGAAATCCAGTATCCAGAATATTGGTCTTGCCCTTTTACGAAAAGAAATTATTGACATGAATATTAAACACTTTATAGCCAACGATACAACTATTTCCTTATAAATCCTATATAGCTCTAGCGATTTTTAGAATACCAACACTATTCATATTCCAGACATTCCATAATACCTAATCAATATGTAAAAGGATGGCCTTTTATATATTATAAAAATAAAAATTTATATAATAAATTTATCAACAGCTTATGTAATAATTGAATTAATAAATATTTTAAATTTTATAAATAAATATAAAAAATTATTAATAAACTCTTTAAATATATGATTTTAGATTAATAAAAATTATTTTACTTTATATATTATTAAAATATTTATCATTCATAAATTTCTAATATAGAATTTCATTTATAATTGAATTATCATAAATTTTTAACTATTTGTTAACCTTTAATACCTTAAATGGAATTAATAATTAAGTATTTTTTATTAAATTTATTTTTAGAAAGGAATAATGTAATGGTTAATAAAAAATTATTTTAATATCTACTTTATTTGTAGCACTTGTAAGCTTCACAGCATGTGGAAAGAAAACAATTAAACCTTCCAATCCAAGTCAAGGTGGTTGTCCCATTGGTTCCAGTACTGGGGGAGATGGTGGTTGTTACGCTCCGTTTCCTTGGGACCAGGGCAAATCTGGTGGTCGTGGGTTTGACTCAGTAAACGATAAAGAAACCAAAGAACATTCAACCCAAGCTGAACCTAATCGTGACATAAATGTCCGTCCCTAATTATTTATAACTACCTCTCTTAAAATAAAACCCTTAGAATTAAATCTAAGGGTTTTGTTTACCAAAAACTTAAAAAAAATAATATACATAGTTATTAGTATAATATTTTTTATTAAATAAAGTGATTGATTCAGATATTAAAAAATTTATATTATTCTTATAATTATTAAAATATACATTATATTTTTTTAAGGAGATAATATGAAAAAAATTTTATCTATTTTATTTATATCTTTATTCCTAACTATAGGTATAGCCCCCATTGCTTTTTCTACCTCTGCTTTTGCCTATACAGAAGGAAATGAAGGTCTTACTTAATAAAAAGCTAAAGCATTATATCACTAGTAAATCAAAATATCTTCAAATAAATCATTTAACTATAAAAAAGGACCGTGGAAACCACGGTCCTTTTTGTAACATATTTGATTCAGATGACTGAACGTAGATCGGATTAGAAATAATCCATCTTGTCTATGGATTAGAAATCCATACCGCCGCCCATACCACCCATACCGCCCATGCCACCCATATCTGGGGCGCCACCACCAGCTGGTGATTTTCTTTCTGGGCGTTCAGCAACCATAGCTTCGGTTGTGATCAATAAAGCTGCAACTGATGCTGCATCTTGTAAAGCCACACGGACAACTTTGGTTGGATCAATAATACCTGATTTGACCAAATCGGTGTATGTATCATTCTGTGCATCGTAACCCCAATTGTTGTTTTTGCTTTCCAACAATTTACCTACAACAATGGATCCATCTGTCCCTGCATTTTCTGCAATTTGACGGGCTGGAGATGTTAACGCACGACGAACAATATCAATACCAACTTTTTGGTCGTCATTTTCTGGTTTTAATTTTTCCAAGCTTTTATGTGCATAAAGAAGGGCAACACCACCACCGGCAACGATACCTTCTTCAACTGCTGCACGGGTTGCATGCATGGCATCATCAACGCGGTCTTTGCGTTCTTTCACTTCGACCTCGGTTGCACCACCAACGCGAATAACAGCAACACCACCAGCTAATTTAGCCAAACGTTCGGACAATTTTTCTTTGTCATAGTCAGATGTTGTTTCTTCAACTTGGGCACGGATTTGGTTACAACGTGCTTCAATGTCTTTTTTCTTACCAGAACCATCAACAACAGTTGTTTCTTCTTTGGTAATGACAACTTTTTTGGCTTTACCAAGCATGTCCAAAGTTACACCTTCAAGTTTAATGCCGAGTTCTTCGGAAATAACTTGGCCACCTGTTAAAATGGCAATGTCTTCTAACATGGCTTTGCGACGATCACCAAAACCTGGGGCTTTCACAGCAGCAACTTTTAAACCACCACGAAGTTTATTTACAACCAAGGTTGCCAAGGCTTCACCTTCAACATCTTCGGCAATAACTAATAATGGGCGGCCTGATTGAACAACAGCTTCAAGAACTGGTAACATTGCTTGAAGACCACTTAATTTCTTTTCATGTAAAAGAATATAAGGATTGTCTAATTCAACTTGCATTTTTTCGGCATTAGTTACGAAATATGGGGAAAGATATCCACGATCGAATTGCATACCTTCAACCACTTCTAATTCTGTTTCCATACCTTTGGCTTCTTCAACGGTGATAACACCTTCATTGCCAACTTTTTGCATGGCACGGGCAATCATTTCACCAATTTCTTTTTCGCCATTGGCGGAAATTGTACCAACCTGGGCAATTTCTTCGGATGTAGAAACTTTTTTTGAACGTTTTTTTACATCTTCAACAACAGTATCAACAGCCATGTTAATACCACGTTTTAAATCCATTGGGTTCATGCCAGCTGCAACAGCTTTAATACCTTCACGAACAATAGCTTGGGCCAAAACGGTGGCTGTGGTTGTACCATCACCAGTTAAATCGTTGGTTTTGGATGCAACTTCACGTACCATTTGGGCACCCATATTTTCGAATTTATCTGTGAGTTCGATTTCTTTAGCAACGGTGACACCATCCTTAGTAATACGTGGGGCACCAAAAGTTTTGTCAATAACAACATTACGACCTTTTGGACCTAATGTTACCTTTACTGCATTGGCAAGAATATCAACGCCACGTAACATACGTTCACGGGCATCTGAACTAAATTTTACATCTTTAGCAGCCATAGTTATTATTTCTCCTTGAAATTAAAATGATTAAGCAGCTTTTTTCTTAGATTTAACGCTACCTTCAACAATACCCATAATGTCAGACTCTTTCATAATCAAAAGATCTTCACCATCAATACGCACTTCGGTGCCTGACCATTTACCAAATAAAATTTGGTCGCCAGCTTTAACTGCCATAGGTTGTAATTTACCGTCTTCTCCTCTGATACCATCGCCAACAGCTAATACTTCACCTTCCATTGGTTTTTCTTTGGCTGTATCTGGAATAATGATACCACCTGCTGTTTTTTCATCCTGTTCTAAACGACGAACAAGAACGCGATCATGAAGCGGCCGGAATTTCATTGATAATCCTCCATAAAATAGTGATAAATGTCCAAATTGTATAAATTATTTTGGCAATTAAACGATTTTAAAGCCAAAATTGTTAGCACTCATAAAAGGTGAGTGCCAAACCTGCTTAATATTTATGATTTCAAAGGTCGAATGTCAAGGTTTTTTTAGAAATTATGTCTTACTCTTAATAGAAAATTAACTGGTGATATTTTATTATAGTTTTAAGTAAAAAAAAGAATTTAAGTAACATAAAGGAAATTGCTTATAAAATAAAAATAGTATAAAGGAGACCGGATCATGAGCAGCTTTGAAAGACAATTAAAAGATTACAGATTAACCACTGCTGAAATTCTTTATCATATGCCAGATCATCCCAAGATTCTTCAAAGCTATGTATGGCAAGAATTTGATATTGCCCCTCATTTCCCTGTGTTGAAAAAATTCCTTGAATTCTGGAATAAAACTTTGGATGGGAAATTGCATTCCGTTTGTGTATCTTCCGCAAAATTAATTAAACCAACCACCATTAATTTTGCCGATGCGTATATAACTCTCCATTAATACAATAAAATAATCAGAATAAATAATAGATAGAACAAAGAGTCTGAATTGGTTAAATTCAGACTCTTTATTATTAGGATAGGATAATCAATATGCAAATCCATGGAAGTTGCCATTGTGGCACCATTCACTATGAGGCCATAGTTAACCCAGACAAAACCACAATTTGTCATTGTACAGATTGTCAAAAACTTACCGGTAGTGCTTATCGTGTTTCAGTACCTGCAGAAAAAGGTTCTTTTCATTTGCTCAAAGGTACACCTACGATTTACATAAAAATTGGAGATAGTGGTGCCAGACGTGCCCAAGCATTTTGCCCCACCTGTGGTTCATCTCTTTATGTCTATGATGCTGATAATCCAAATTTATATGGCTTACGTGTTGGCTGTATTGAAGAGAGTGCGCTTCTTATTCCCCAAAAACAGAAATGGTACCGATCAGTTTTAAAATGGACACAAAATCTTGAAAAAATAGAAAGACAAGATAAAGAATAAATTTATTCTACATAAAGCTATTTAAATCAAAATTTAATTTGGTAAAAAACTTTAGCTGCATTAAAATCTAAAATAATTTTCCTAAATTAAATTTAAAGAAATTAAATTGACCCCACAAATAAAGATACATAATAAAAATCATTCCGTAGGAATATGGCTTCTTCTTTGTTGTTTCATGATTTTTATCATGATTATGATTGGGGGTATCACAAGGTTAACTGAATCTGGTCTTTCCATAACCGAATGGAAACCGATTATGGGAATGATACCACCCCTAAATCAATTGGATTGGGAAAAATTATTTAACCTTTATCAACAAACACCAGAATATATAAAAATTAACCAAGGCATGACGCTTGATGAATTTAAATCCATTTTTTGGTGGGAATATATTCACCGATTTTGGGGAAGGTTAATTGGATTAGTATTTTTTATCCCTTTCATCTTGTTTGCAATTCAACGACGTTTTTCACCATCCCAATTCATAACATTATTTTTCATTTTTCTTCTGGGCGGTCTTCAAGGATTTATTGGATGGTATATGGTCAAAAGTGGACTTAGCATTCGCACCGATGTCAGCCAATATAGGCTTACCCTTCATCTTTTATGTGCTCTTTTACTTTTTGGATTAATTTTCAGACAAGCTCTTTCATTTTTGTCTTTATCGCCAACACAACCTACATACCCTATCAACCAACCCCATCAACCCACAAAACTTTTAACCTATAGCTATGTTTTAATTTTTCTTATTGCACTCACCATTCTTATGGGTGGGTTTACTGCAGGGTTAAATGGCGGATTGGTCTATAACAGTTTTCCTTATATGGGACCCAAATTTGTGCCCGAAGAATTTTGGTATTATCATCCTATGTGGCGTGCCCCCTTTGAAAGCCCAGCAAGTGCCCAATTTTTTCATCGTTGGATTGCCCTATTCTTTTTTATCAATGTTATGATCTTTAAAATCATAAGTTTAAAATATGATCTTTCTATTTCATCTTTAAAGCTAATCAATAGTTTAGTTTTTTTAACTTTATTTCAAGTTATGTTGGGCATATTAACTGTGCTTTATGTTGTACCAATCTCCGTTGCCCTCATTCATCAGGCTAATGCCCTTTTAACCTTCACCATTCTTTTATGGTTAAATTTTGATTTGAAAAGATTAAGCTTATTAAATATAAGAAACACCAATTGTTAAAAGAATATTAATATTATGCATAAAATATTATTAATTTTGGGATTAAGTACAATTTTAGTCATTAGCCAAATAAAGGAAGCAAAAGCCATTGAATTTGATGCCAATACTTTCTCGTGTCAAAATTATTATGATCTTGCAAATACTGATTCATCAGAATCTTTTATAATATTAACTTATATCACTAGCTACTATCATACTCTTCATCATATAACACCGCCTGATTTTGCTAACGTCAGTGATTTACTAGAACAAACAGATCAATATTGCCAAATACATCATAATAACACTCTGCTCGATGCAGTTTCATCAATAAGAATTAAAGATCAAGGTCTGGATGTGCTATCGATCACCTGCAAAAAACATTTTGCTAATTTATTTCAAGAAAGTGCCCAAGTAAAAAAAGGTTTCATAATAGTTTATGTCATCGGTTCCTATCATGCTATCACACAACGACCTGAGTTTGATACCGACCGATTGAATAATATAGGCATAAAAATAGGATTTCATTGCAGATCCCGTGACAACTGGCGGTTAGTTGATATTATGAAACTGATATGATAAAAATTAAATTTATTTGATTTCTTGAAAAAAAATTATTTATTCTTTTCTTAGAAAAATCAGTGGGGGTATTTTGATAAAATTTTTTATTACATCTTTTATTTTTTGTTTCCTCACCCTTAATTTCTCTTTAGCTGAAACAATAGACATGAAAACAGCCACTTGCGAAGATTTGGGATTGGCATTTTATCAAACAAGATTTATAAGCACAAAAGAATCTATTGCAGAACCCATAACAAAAGAAGCAGCAATAAAGCCCATAAACATGATTATGTATAGTTATACTTATAATAAATTAAAAACTCAACAAAAGGAATTTAATATAGAAGAGTTTGAACATTTTATAGAATACATAAAACAATCATGTCTTAGTAATATGAAAACAAATCTGTTACAAATTGGCTTGCCTTTAAAATAAATAAATTTTTACACATGAAAGTAATAGTATGATTTATCGATCTATTTTTTTAGTTTTATTTGTAAATTCAATAATCTTTAAGCCGGCAATTGCTCAAGATTATACAACTGATGTTAAGAAAATAACATGTACTTATTTAATAAAAGTTTATGCAAAAACAAAAACCAATACCAAGCCCGGAAGTTTTAGCAATCAAGAAGATTTTTTGTTAGTTAATTATATTTATAATTATAACAAAATATTAACTGGCCAAACAGTTATTAACACCGAAGAAATACGAAAATTTTATGAAAAGATTATTGAACATTGCCCAAGCCACATGGATTGGAGCCTTTTAGGTATTGCGCATTCTCTTGATTAAACTTATCTAAACCGATCAAGCATGCTGTACCATAACATGGCAGCAACTTGACCCGGCCAACGTAATAAGGTGCCACCAGGAAATGATCTGTTCGGAAAGCGGGATAGAAGATCAAATCGATCATTAAAACCGGTTATGGATTCGGCAATGACACGTCCCACTAGTGAAGACAAGGCAACACCCTGGCCTGAATAACCTTGGGCATAATACAATCCGGGGGTAAAACAACCTATATCAGGCAATCGGCTCATACTAATGCCAAGCCAGCCACCCCAGGCATAATCAATCTTTACATCAGATAATTGTGGGAACGTTTTAACCATATGTTTTTTAACAAAGGTTTTCATATCTTTGGGTTCACGGGATGAATAGGTTTCTCCACCCCCATAAAGCAGACGATGGTCTGATGAAAAACGATAGTAATTCACAACATATTTGCTGTCGCAAATAGCCCAATCGTGAGCAATAATTTCCCGGGCCATTTTTTCACCCAAAGGTTCTGTTGCCAAAATATAATTGGCAATTGGCATAATTTTAGATGCTATTCTTTTCTCCAAACGTCTTAAATACCCATCACAGCAAATAACCGCTTTATTTGCTTTCACCGTTCCCTGGGCTGTAACAACGGTGACAGGGCCATTTCCCTGAATATTTAAAACCTTTGACTTTTCATAAATTTTGACACCTTCTGCCGCCGCTGCCTGGGCCAGACCAAGGGCCAAATTTAAGGGATGCAAATGCCCACCACCTTGGTCCACTATACCTCCATAATAAAGCGTTGAGGCAACTTCATCATTAACTTGTTCTTTGGATAAGATGGCGCATTTTGAATAATTAAAAATTGTCTTTAACGCTTCAACATCTTGTTGCATCCATGTCATATCCGCTGGTCTTGACGCTGTGACCAGCAACCCATTTTTATAATCACATGGTATGTTATATTGGGCAATTCGTTCATGAATAATGGTTTTAGATTCTTCTGCCATTAACCATAAATCTTTGGCTGTCTGAATCCCAAAATTTTTAATAAGATCAGCCGGTCCCATACGAAACCCCGAATGAAGCTGCCCGCCATTGCGGCCTGATGCACCCCAACCCACTTTCACTTCTTCTAACAAAATGACAGAAAGATTATGCTTTCTAAGTTCAAGCGCTGTATGTAATCCTGTATAACCACCGCCAATAATACATACATCAACCTGATGCTGTCCTTCCAATATAGATTGATCCGCAAATGGTATCGCCGTTGCCGCATAATAAGATGGTGGGTAAGATAAAGACATAAATTTCAACCTATTAATCCAAGCATTAATTCACTTACATATTACATAAGGCATATTTAATAGTGTATTAAATTTTTAATTGAACCTTAAAGTAAAAAATAATTCTTGCTATATAGAATAAATTATGTATTCTGAACGGTTATTTCAATAAAATATTATGCGATAAGAAAATCAAATGTCCGCCCAAAATCTTCAACCAGTTGATTACATCCCAACAACACCCACATCTCTTTTGTGGTTGATGTTGCGCAAATTTTATGCATGGCGCTGTTTGTCGCTTGTTGTGGTTGTTTTGATCGCGCAATTCTTTCAAACGATAGATGCCTATATTTTTAAAGAGCTTATTAACAGCTTAACGCAACTTTTAAAAGATCCCAATTTTATTTCCACTACAGTTTATTGGTTTTGGATGTGTGTTGTTGTTTGGTTTGCCTCAACTCTTGGGTTCCGGGTTTATGATTGGATTGACCTATATACCAGCCCCAAATTAAGAGAGCAAATTCAAAACCAAATGTTTGGCTATTTATTGGGTCATTCCCCCCAGTTTTTCCAAGATAATTTTGCCGGCAAATTAGGACAAAAGGTTAAAGAAGCCGGACGATCCAGTATTGAAATCTTGGAACTTCTGATCACAGGAACCAGAATTATTTTCATGACAATTGTTACCCTGATATTAATGGCAACGGAACATTCACTTTACGCCATTATATTAGGGACATGGATGGTTGCCTATTTGGGATGCTGCGTTTATTGGGCCAAAGGATGCATTGTTCGTTCAGAATCCCTTTTTGCCCAAGTAAGTTTAACTTCAGGCAAAATAATTGATTCCATCGCCAATGCCGAAAGTGTACGCAGTTTTGCACGATGGCGCCACGAACGCCACAAAATTCAAGATGTCCTAGGCGAAGAACGCCGGCGGTCCATGAATTTTCGATGGTTTTTAATTTACATGAAAGTTTTTCAAGCTGTTCTTATTCTTTCCATGCTATCCGGGATTACCTATTTGGCAATCGTTCATGTGCGCCAAGGTATTATGGATTTAGGTGGATTTAGCATGGTTTTTTCATTGGCCAATATTGTAACCTTTAACGTGTGGAATTTATCCAACGATATGCTTAGCTTCTTTGAACATGTTGGTACGTTAAAAGAATCATTAAATTTAATTACCAAACCCCATGCCATTACCAATGTTAAAAATGCGCCTTTATTAAAAGTAACCCAAGGCGAAATTATTTTTGATAATATAACCTATCAACATCCAGATGGCAGTATTTTATTTGACCAATTAAACCTAAAGATTGATGCAGGCCAAAAGATAGGTTTGGTTGGCCCGTCAGGTGCAGGTAAAAGTACATTAGTTAAACTATTGCGCCGTCATTTTGAACCGTCATCAGGGTCAATTTATATCGATGGTCAAAATGTTGCCAAGGTCAATTGGGATTCCGTCAATGAAAATATTGCCGAGGTTTCCCAAAATCCTGGTATTTTTCATAGACCAGTTTTTGAAAACATTCAATTTGGTAATTTGAATGCCACCGCAGATGAGGTAGAACATGCAGCATGTCAAGCTTACTGCCATGACTTTATTATGCAACGACCCCAGGGATACCAAACAATCGTAGGTGAACAAGGTATTAAATTATCAGGTGGCGAACGCCAACGCATTGCAATAGCCCGAGCATTTTTGAAAAATGCCCCCATCCTTATTCTTGATGAAGCAACCAGTGCGTTAGATTCCGAATCCGAACATTTCATTCAACAAGCTTTGAACCAATTAATGGCCAAACGTACAGTCATTGCTATTGCCCACCGTTTATCAACCATCACCCATATGGATCAAATCTTGTATTTGAAGAAGGGGCAAATTATTGAACGCGGTAGCCACCAAGAATTGTTAGAATTAAATGGGTACTATGCCCGTATGTGGAATAAACAAGTTGGTGGGTTTATCCAAGAAGAAACATAATATTTTACTCATAACAAAGGCCACATTTTTAGCGTGGCCTTTATTATTAATTAGATCATGAGATATTAGCTGTTACTGGCAACCAAAAAGCTGCTGTGATCTTTATGATCAACTAACCCACTAGACAAACTTTCGCTTGATGTATCAGCGGCAAACGCACTCATAGCATATTTTAATTGGGCAGCGGCTGTATAGTCCAAATTGGTATCTGATGCCGTACCAAATAAACTTGCGGTTGATACATCACCATCCGCAAAACGAAGTGTTTCAATATCACGATACACAATATCAGTTCCTAAACTCATCTTATCACCACCACCATCATTGGTATGAGTAAGTGTTAAATAAGTTCCATCTGCAGAAACTGTAATAGTAAAATCATTGAATTTAGTATTTGCAAATCCTGGATTTTCAGCAACTAGGTTCAAAACATCATAATCTTTACCACCTGGATACACATCATTTCCATCTCTGGCTGAGGCATAACCTTCACCCGTGCCAATTTCTAATCTATCACCACCATCACGTCCGGCAACAAGATCTTCATCACGGCCACCAC
>JAIBAD010000007.1 GCA_019695395.1 Alphaproteobacteria bacterium | reverse complement strand
GTGCTGGGATTAAAGATAAAATGAATAAAATAGAATTTTTAATCATACTGGGTTTTGGTTGATAAGGAATAGCATGAGGCATAAAGGTAATTTTTTGTTTTTTAAAAAAAAGATAATCAATGCAAAAAATCATTAAACTTGGTAGTAATAAAAGAACCGCCACAACAGAACCCAAAGAAAAATTATATTGGCCAATAATATATTGATAAATGTCGGTTGCTAAAACACGGTAATTTCCCCCAACAATGGCGGGTACCCCAAAATCTGTTAGGCTTGTAATGAAAACAATTAAAAATGTTTTAAAAAGGCCTGACTTACATATTGGCCAAATGATAGATGTAAAAATACGTAATTTTGATGTACGTAACATATAGGCTGCATCAAATAATCTTTGATCAAAAAGAGAAAGGGATGTCATAAGGATTAAAACAGCATAGGGAAAACTATAAAAAACTTCTCCCATAATAATTCCAAATGGACCGTAAAAAGGATAAGGAAGTAAAAATTTAATTAATCCTTGATTGCCAAAAAGATAAATAAGACCCAATCCCGGTAATAAAGATGGACAAAATAAGGGGATAGAAATAACAAGCTCGATTATTTTTTTATTTTTTAACGTAGAATGTTGTAAGGCATAGGCACATATAAAAGCAAAAAATGTTGTTATAAAGCCTGTTGATAAAGCAATAATCAAGCTATGCCAAATGCTTTCGACTACACCATATTTTGTAAAATAAGAAAAATAATTATCTACGCCAACAAACGTACCTTCTTCGGTATAAAAACTTTTTATTAGAAGATTAAAGAGAGGCACAAAAATAGTCAAAATTAAATAGAAAGCAATAAAGCATAAAATAATTTTAATGGTTTTTTTTTCTTTAAGGCTTAATATATTAATCATAATTATTACATAATTTATTGATAAATTTTTATAAATTTCTTGGGTAATTCTAACCAAATTTTATCTGTTACATTTAAATGAAATTCATCATAATGCTGGGTTGATAGATCAACAATAATTTCTATATGCGGGATTTGCTCTAGGTGAAAATGGATTCGATAAAAAGGTCCCATAAAATTAATGTGTTTTATTGATCCATATATAGGCATATGAGTTAAATTATTTGTTGGGTTTTTGACAAGTTTAATGTGTTCAGGTCTGATACTTAGATGAACTTGTTCACCAATTTTATAATTGGATGCATCATCATGCTCAAAAGATAGAGAACCAATTAATAGACTATGTTGGCTTGTAATTTGGGCAGGTAAAATATTTGTAAGTCCTATAAATTTAGCCATAAAAAGACTGTTAGGCTCACCATAAATTTCTTTAGGTGTACCTATTTGTTTGATTTCCCCTTCATGAAGCACGATAATTTGATCTGCCAAAAGAAACGCTTCTTCTTGATCATGGGTTACAAAAATAGTTGTTAAATTAAATTGATAATGGAATTCTATAATAATTTTTTGAAGGGCAATTCGTATTTGATTATCAAGAGCCGACAAAGGTTCATCAAGGAGAAGAATATCAGGCTTAAGAGCAAGGCTTCGTGCTAAGGCAACACGTTGTTGTTGGCCCGCGGAAAGTTGCCAGGGATATTTGTGGCGGTGCATTTGAAGATGCATAGCATCACAAAAAAAATCTATATCTTCTGCAATTTTTGATTTAGGCGTATGTAAATTTTGTAAGCCAAACGCAATATTTTGTTCAACTGTTAGATTTGGAAATAAAGCATAATTTTGAAAAACAATACCAAAATTTCTTTCTTGGACAGATAAAGGTGAAATATCCTGATCATGCCAAAAAATCTGTCCTTTTGTTGGGTGGTCTAATCCCGCAATAATCCGAAGCAAGGTTGTTTTACCTGATCCTGAAGGTCCAAGAAAACAGGTAAAAGAACCTTGGGGTATTGTGACGGTTAAATCATTTAAAACAAAAAATGATCCGTATGTTTTGCATATTTTATGAAGAACAAGGTTGCTTTTTTTATGATTAGAAAAATTCATACCAATCAATTAAATAAAATAGTGTCATTTAGATTATATCTGACTTTTTTATTAATTATTGGGGTGCATTTTTTTGACCATAACGTTTTTCCCATTCTTCTACAATACGGTCGTGATTTTCCGCGGCCCACAATAAATCATTTTTAATAAGCAATTCTTCTTCTCCTTCTGGATATCCAGGAATTTGGGGTTTAATACCAGGATACGCAACAACAGAATAGCCGTGGCTATAAAGTTCATTAGCTTTTTTGCTTGCTGCAAAATCCAAAAGACGTTTAGCCATTTCAAGTTTTTTGGTACCTTTCATAATGGCAGCCCCTTCCATTTCCCATCCTAGTCCTTCTTTGGGTAGAATAATATCAAGAGGGGCACCCTTATTTTTTTCCATAACCCCAAGATAGGCATAAGAAATCCCAATAGGATATTCGCCGCGTCCTGTTTCTGTACAAGGTTTAGACCCAGAATGAAGATACGTTCCAATATTTTTATGAAGGTCGTCCATATAGGCCCAAGCCTTTTGTTCACCCATAGTTTGAATCCATGCGGAAACTGTCAAATATCCCGTCCCAGATGAATTGGGATTTGGCATCACAATATGATTTTTATATTCTGGTTTTAATAAATCCTGCCATGATGATGGTTTAGATAGATTTAATTTTTTTGCTTCCTTGGTATTAAAACAAATAGCAGATGCCCACGCATCCATACCAATCCAACTTGGAATCCTGTCTTGATCTTTGAAATTTGCTTTTAAATTATGACTATCAGGTGAGGCATAAGGTTCTAACATATTTTGCTTTTTTAAAACCATCAAACTGGTTGCGGCTATTCCCCAGATTACATCAGCTTGGCGGTTGTTTTTTTCTGCTAATAATCTTGCAGTAATTGGGCCAGTTGAATCCCGTACCCATTCAAGATTTATATTTGGATGAACTTGCTTGAAAGCGTCTTCGTAAATTTTGGTTTGATTGGCGTCAAAAACTGTATACACAACAAGTGTATCTTGGGCATAACCAAATGTGGATAAAAATAAAAGACAGCCTATCAGTAAGGAGAAAAAAATATTTTTTTTCATGGGACACCTTTCATAGAAAAATTATGAAAAAACAATCATTTCATTATTAAAGTTATTTTTAACCCATTCCACAAATAAAGAAAAAGCATAGCACTTATGCAATTTAAGAAAAGAATAAAATAGGATGAAATTTAACCAATCGTTCCTTTTTTATTTCATATGGCTTTATATTTAAGAGGAATATGGAACAAAGCTTGCAAAATTTTTTTCATACCCTACACTTATTTTTTGAACTTAAAAATAAATAAAATTAAAATTCTAAATATTGTTGAATTTATGAATTGGCTTTCTGATCAAATAGCAGACTATAAAATTCCTATAGGTTTATGGGTAAAATTTTTATTAGATTGGCTTGTAACAAATCTTTCATCTATCCTAAATGGCATTGAAAAATTTTTTATTATTATTTTGGGTGGCAGTATGGATTTGGTGGCACACATACCGCCTTTGATGTTTATTCTTGTTATTGTTGTAATTCTTTATGTTTTATTTAAACGTTGGGGGATTTGTTTGGTAACAAGTGGGTGTGCCCTTCTTATTTTAAATTTTGGGTTATGGATTCCTACGATGGAAACATTAATTTTAGTTTTACTAGCCATTTTTATGGCAGGATTCCTTTCATTTTGTTTGGCCTTACTTATTGGTTTTATTGATCCTTTTTGTCATTTTTTTTTCCCTTTTTTTGAATGGGCAAAAACATGGCCAATTTTTGTTTATTTAATTCCGCCTATTATATTTTTTGGTGTTGGATTGGTTGCAGGTTTTATAGCGGTATTAATCTATATTATGCCAGGGTTTATTCTATCGCTTGCCAAATCAATTCAAACGCATGCCCATAAAAAAAGAAAAGAGGGGGAGAATTTATTCCATTTTTATGGGTTGGTTATTTTGATGGTCATCACAAAAACCTTACCTTTGATTGTTCATCAAAGTTTGCCAAGAGCTTTATCCATGGTGTTGATTGCCTCTCTTATTGGGCTTGGGGGCCTTGGCGCCTTGACTATCCATGCAATTAATATGGCAGATATTGATCAAGTTTTCGAAGCAGGCTTTGCCATTTTGCTTTTATCTGCTTTGCTTTATTACATAAGCCATAAAAAATTTAGCGGATTGGTTTCAAAATAAGGACATGTGTTAAAATGATTATGGGTAATTTATCTGTAAATCCTCTTTCCAATAAAAATTATTATTAATAACATTATGGAGAATGTACAAACATTTCATTCTGTCTGTCCTCATGATTGTCCTAGCACCTGTGCTCTTGATATAGAATATAAAGGAAATAATCGCATCGGCCGCATTCATGGTGCCCGTGATCAAGCTTATACAGCGGGTATTGTATGTGCAAAGGTTGCTCGTTATTACGAACGTCAACACCATAAAGATCGTTTAACTATGCCTATGCAACGTATAGGGGATAAGGGATGTGGGATTGATGGCTTTAAACCTATATTCTGGGACCAGGCACTTGATAATATAAGTGAAAAATTAATTAAAATTGCTGCAATTTATGGGCCTGAGGCTATTTGGCCATATTTTTATGCAGGAACCATGGGTTTGGTTCAACGTGATGGTATTCAAAGATTACGCCATGTTATGGGATATTCAGGTCAAAAATCTACAATATGTACAACCTTGGCCGATCAAGGATGGATGGCAGGTGTGGGTATTAAATATGGTGTTGATGCCAGAGAAATCGAACATTCTGACCTTATTATTATGTGGGGTGGGAATCCGGTAGCTACCCAGGTTAATCTTATGACCCATATTACGAAGGCCCGTAAAGAAAAAGGGGCAAAATTTATTGTTATTGATCCTTATCGTACTGCTACAGCTGAAAGCGCAGATCAACATCTTATGGTAAAACCGGGAACAGATGGGGCGCTAGCTTGTGCAATGATGCATGTTTTATTTAAAGAAGATTATATTGATTGGGATTATGTACATACCTATACAGATGATCCCGAAGGGTTAAAGCAGCATCTTGTCACGCGTACGCCTGAATGGGCATCATCAATTACAGGTCTATCTACGGATGAGATAACAGATTTTGCCAAACTTTATGGACAAACAAAACGCAGCTTTATTCGCATTGGATATGGTTTTTCAAGATCACGCAATGGATCTGTTAACGTTCATGCTGTTACTTGTCTTCCTGCCCTAACGGGGGCATGGCGTTATGAAGGGGGTGGGGCACTTTATAGTCAAGGAAGGGATTTATATAAGCTTGATAAAACGTTAATCGAAGGATTGGATTATTTAAACCCAAATGTTCGTATGCTTGATCAATCCCGAATTGGCCCAATTTTGAATGGCAACAAAACTGATCTTGGAAATGGCCCACCTATTAAAGCTTTATTCATTCAAAATACGAATCCTATAAATGTATGCCCTGATTCAAACCAAGTTTACCAAGGAATGTCCAGAAAAGATTTATTTATATGTGTCCACGAGCAATTTTTAACAGAAACCGCATCGATGGCGGATATTGTGCTTCCTGCCACCACTTTTTTGGAGCATGATGATTTTTACGTGGCGGGCGGTCATACTTATTTACAATTAGGTCCTAAGATCTTAGAACCTTTGGGTCAAGCGCGATCGAACCATTGGGTTATTTGTGAGTTAGCTAAGCGTTTGGGGGCTAAACACCCAGGTTTTAATTTGACGGAGATTGAGATTATTGACCAAACATTAAAAATGTCAGGTAAACCCGGCATTGATTATTTTCAAAAAAATAAATGGTTGGATTGTGCCCTTGATTTTAAAGAAGCCCATTTTCTAAATGGCTATGGGCATAAGGATCGAAAATTTCATTTTAAACCCAATTGGTCTTTTACGGATCATTCTGGATCTTTACCCCTATGGCCTGATTATTATGAAAATATTGACCAAAGTAATGATATCCACCCTTTTCGGTTGGTGACGGCACCTGCTAGACAGTTTTTAAATACAACTTTTACCCAAACCCCAACATCTAGAAAACGTGAAAATAGACCAACATTATTAATTCATCCTCAAGATTGTTATCATTTGAATATAAAAGAAGGTGATCTTGTGACCATTGGTAATAAACAAGGATCATTGAAAATCCATGTGAAATTTTTTGATGGGGTACAACCGGGTGTTGTGGTGGTTGAAAGCATATGGCCATCAAAAGATTTTGTTGAAGGTAAGGGGATTAACGTTTTAACCAGTGTGGATCCTGGGTTTCCAGCTGGTGGAGCAGTTTTTCATGATACAGCAATATGGATTAAGTCTGATACAATTAGATAAAATTTTATTAATTTATTTAACAGATTGCTTTTAAATAAACTTGATTTTTAATTAAAAATTTGATATGACTTAAAAAGTGTCTGGTTGGTCTTTACAAAAATGAAAAGGGTTAAAATGTTTAAAAATTTCTTTAAATATGCTTTTGTTATAGGAATTGTTTTAGGCAATTCTTTTTTATTTTTACCCCAATATGCTATATCCCAAACACCTGAACCCATTGTTCATGATTATGATATTCAAGGTATAACAGTTAAAATTACTGAATTGAAAAGAACTGGGGATGATATTGTAACTTTGCGTTGGGTCTATATCAATAATACAGATCAACCTATAGAATTAGCAGATAGTGGAAACCCCTATCTTTTGGGAAAAGAACATTATTTACTAGATTTAAAAGATAAAAAACAATATGAAGTTTTAACAACAAATGGGTATCCTTTGGGTCGTAAACATGGGGATAAGGTTGTTGTTGCACCTAAATCTGAATATGCGATGTGGGTACGTTTTCCAGCCCCACCCAAAGATGTAAAAGCAATTGATGTTTATATTGATAAGGTTGGTGAACCTTTTGAAAAGGTTACGATAACCGAATAATTTTTCCTAAAGGAATTATGTTTTGAAAAGGTACCTTTTGTATTTTATATGCTTTGTTGGTTTTTTGCTTCCAGTATTATTAAATGCGCAAACCAAAGACGATACAAGTGACGATCCAACCAATCTACCAATACCTTCATCGCACAATAAAACGATTAATAATGTTTTGGTGACAATTAATAAAGTACAAGCAACAATTGCCAGCGTTCAAGGCAATAGCAATAATGTTCAAACGACATCCAATGATTTGACGAAGGATTTGCACAATTTACAACAAAATACCAATGGGATTAAAATAACAGAAACTGAAACGGAATTAAAGATCGAGGTATTAGGGGATATTTTATTTGATTTTAATAAGATAACATTGCGTCCGTCAGCAAACGAAACATTGAAAAAAATTGCTGAGTTTTTAAACCGTCAACAGGTTAAACAATTGAAAATAGCAGGACATACCGATTCCATAGGTACAGAGCCGTATAATCAAAATTTATCTAAAAAACGTGCGGAAACAGTCCGAGATTGGTTTTTAAAAAATCTACAACAAAAGCCAACAATTAAGGTTGAAGCTTATGCGGCACGCCAGCCCGTTGCACCCAATCAACATCCAGATGGTTCTGACAATCCAGAAGGACGACAACAAAATCGTCGTGTTGAAATTTTTGTTCCTAAAAATAGTTAATTTTACTAAAATAATTTTAAAAATTTTTTGGCTTAATTTAGCCATATTGTATAATTACAAATTAAAAACTCTATTTTTATGGATATTACTTATCAATACAATAATTATTTTAAAGGATTCGGTAAATGAATATAAAAAACGAACAAATTATTGATTTACGAGAAGATGAAATAATGATGAATAAATTACCAGAAATTACTTTATATTTTTGGATTATGAAAATATGTGCAACAACTTTGGGTGAAACGGCTGGTGACCTTTTATCGATGACAATGAATGTTGGTTATGCTGCAAGTTCAATAATTTTAATTAGTATATTTCTAGCTACACTTATTGCACAAATGATGGCTAAAAAACATTATGCTTTGCTTTATTGGTTAGTCATACTTTCAACAAGTACGGCAGGCACAACAATGTCTGATTATATGGATCGAACTTTGGGGCTGGGTTATGCAACAGGGTCGGCAATTTTAATTTGTATTCTTATCGCTATTCTTATGATATGGCGTTTTAATGTGGGGTCTTTATCTGTAACCAATATTAAAACTGTAAAAGTCGAATTGTTTTATTGGATTACCATACTGTTTTCAAATACTTTAGGAACTGCTTTAGGTGATTTTTTAGCGGACGATTCAGGGCTTGGGTTTGCGGGTGGTGCGCTTTTAATCAGCGGTATTTTAGCTTTAATAGCTTTAGCTGCATTTTATACACGCATTTCAAAGGTTGTGTTATTTTGGTTAGCTTTTATTTTAACACGTCCATTTGGGGCTACGTTGGGTGACTTTTTAACCAAGACGCATGAAAAAGGTGGATTAGACCTGGGTACAGTTGATTCATCGCTTGTTCTTGCTGTCATACTTTTGATTGTAATTGCCTATACAAGCCTAAGAAAAAATCAATATGTCACAAGTTAATATGAACTTATAAATTGAAAGGAAGATAAGATTAATTTTATCTTCCTTAATTTTTATAATTTAAATAACAAAACTTTAAATTAAATTGCATAATCCCTATATAATCCATGATAATGAAAATTATAAGAAAATCTTATCTTTTCGAATGAAACATGCTATGAATGCACAATTATATTTAAATAGGGTGAAGATGAATATCGTCCAAATTATGTCATGGGTTATTTTAGGATTTACAATTATATTTTTAGTTGTTCTTTGTTTTGCTGGATTATGGCTTTTTGCTTTTTTTGTTAGTTTGATTGCCTTGATTGGTAGAATTATATTATGGCCCTTGCTCAGGGTAAAAAGTATAAAAAATTTGGAAACTGGCCCAATTCTTCATGAAGAAAAAATTCATAAAGATGTTTCAGAATCAAAAATTATGCAGGCAACATTTTTAAAAATTAGCCTCGACCAAGAAGGTCAAGTTATCGATGGATTTATTACAAGTGGCCCGGAAGTAGGTTCAAGGTTAAGCGAGCTAAAATCAGAAACATTGCAGACGCTTTTGAACTATTATCGTACTCATGACAATCGGTCCGCGTTTCTTCTTTCTGCTTATTTAGATAAACAAAAATCATAATTTATAATTTTAGGGAAATATAATGGTTAAACCTGTACGTAAAGCAATTTTTCCTGTCGGTGGTTTAGGCACAAGATTTTTACCTGCAACCAAGGCTATGCCCAAAGAAATGTTAACCGTTGTGGATAAACCTTTAATACAATATGCCGTTGAAGAAGCCAAAGCTGCGGGTATTGAACAGTTTATTTTTGTAACAGGACGGGGTAAAACTGTTATTGAAGATCATTTTGATTATTCATTTGAACTTATGGAAACTTTGCGGCAACGTGGCAAATCAAAAGAAATTAGGGATTTGGCAGATATTTTACCCTTGCCAGGGCAGGCTATTTATTTACGGCAACAAGAACCTTTGGGTTTGGGGCACGCTGTATGGTGCGCAAGGCATCTTATCCATGATGAACCTGTGGCGGTATTGTTGGCTGACGATTTGATTTTGGCAGAACCTCCTTGTTTGAAACAAATGGTAGATATTTATGAAAAGGTTGATGGTAATGTAGTCGCTGTTATGGATGTGCCACGCGATCAAACGAACCGCTATGGAATTTTAAAGGTTGGTACAGATAAAGGTTCAATGGTAGAAGTTAAGGGTTTAGTTGAAAAACCTGATCCGGCGCACGCACCATCAACACTTTCAATTATTGGACGATATATTTTGCAGCCTGGCATCTTTAATATTTTAGATCGAAAAGAAAGAGGGTCGGGTGGGGAAATTCAACTTACCGATGCTATGGCCCATATGATTGGGGATGTGCCTTTTCATGGGTATCGTTTTTCAGGCAAACGTTTTGATTGTGGGGATAAAATTGGCTTTTTTGAAGCCAATCTTGCTTTTGCTTTAAGACATCCAGATTTTGGGGTAACAATTCACAATATTGTTAAAGATTATAGCACCAAGACCAAATAATCTTTACTAAGGAAAGAAATGCCATGATACATATTGCGATGGTAGGGGCAGGGTATGTAGGATTAGTGTCAGGAGCATGTTTCTCTGAATTTGGATTTGAGGTTACATGTATTGATCATGATACTGGTAAAATTAAAGAATTACAGCAAGGACGATTACCAATTTATGAACCAGATTTGGAAAATCTGGTTCATCGTAATCAAAAAAGCCGTCGTTTGTCTTTTACAACTGATTTGCAAAATGCTGTTAAAAAAGCAGATGTGATTTTTATTGCGGTTGGGACACCAGAAAGACGGGGAAGCGGGCATGCTGATTTACGTTTTATTTATGATGCAGCAAAGCAAATTGCCCATTGTATGGGTGGATATAAAATCATTGTTACTAAATCAACTGTGCCTATAGGTACAGGGAAAAAAATAAAGGAAATTATAAAAAAAATACGCCCATCCATAAAATTTGATATAGTTTCCAATCCGGAATTTTTACGAGAAGGATCAGCAATTAATGATTTTATGCGCCCTGATCGTGTTATTATTGGTGTTGAAACAGAAGAGGCATATCAATTCATGTGCCAATTATATAGACCTCTTTATCTAAGAGAAACCCCTATTGTACGTACCAGCTTGGAAAGTGCTGAAATAATCAAATACGCTTCAAATAGCTTCTTGGCCATGAAGGTAACTTTTATTAATCAAATATCTGATTTATGTGAAAAGGTAGGTGCCAATGTTCAAGATGTAGCCAAGGGTATTGGTCTTGATGGGCGTATAGGGCAAAAATTTTTACATGCGGGACCCGGATTTGGTGGATCGTGTTTTCCCAAAGATACTAAAGCTTTTATTCGAACTGCTAAAGAATATAAAACGCCGCAACTTCTGGTTGAAGCAACAATAAAAATTAATCAGAATCGTAAAGTTAATATGGCAGCACGTATCATTAAAATTGCGGGACCTCGTCTGAAAGGTAAAAAAATTGCCATATTAGGTTTGACTTTTAAACCTAATACGGATGATGTCCGTGAAAGTATTGCTTTAACCATTTTACCCGCTCTTCACAAAAAGGGTGCAAAGCTGTTTGTTTTTGATCCTTACGGAATGGCAGAAATGAAAAAGCATATAAATTATGTAACTTATTGTGATCATGCCTATGAAACGATGAAACAGGCAGATCTTTTAGTTATTTTAACAGAATGGAATGAATTTCGGGCGTTAAATTTATCGAAGATAAAAAAGCTATTACATAATCCTGTGATTATTGATTTACGTAACATTTATAATCCAATAGATATGCAAAAATTCGGGTTTTCTTATTATTCCCTTGGCCGTAAGGCCTAACCTTTAAGCCTGGGCCGCAAGGCCTAACTTTTAAAACTGGCCCCAAGACTTAATTTTTAGAATTGGTCGTAAGGCTTAATTTAGTCACAATAAATATTTTAAGATAATTGTAATACAGCACAAGATTGTTTCTTAGATTTTAACACAGTGCATATGCTTTGTGCTTTATCTTTATTGACAAGTCCACCGATACGGGCGCGATAAACACGTCCTTTTCCTTGTTTAATTGTATCAACTTTAACAAGAGCCCCACTTTTTTGATTGGCAGGAATGGCTTGTAATGCTTTTTTTGCCGCAGCCATAGCACTATTATATAATTTGTAGCTGCCAACAGATACGCTCCACTTACCAGTTGAAATAGGTGGTTTTGTAATTTTAGGTGGTGCAGCTTTTTTAGGTGTCTCGTAGGGGGAAGATGCCTCATCTGTATCACCCTCTGCTTCAACAGGTACGGGAGATGCTTTAGAATTATTAGCTTCATTCCATTCAAAAGGACCAGGGGGCGGTGTAACAGTTTTATTTGTCCCGTTACTTGTTGATGGATTTTGAAGCATTGAAAATCCACGATCAAATAAACGCATCATATGTTTATCACGCCAGCTTGCAGATTCCCCGCCCAAGACCACGCCTATAAGTCTTTGTCCATTGCGTTTAGCAGAACTAACAAGATTAAACCCTGAGGCTCGAATGAAACCGGTTTTAAGACCATCAGCACCTGCATAATTATTTAGAATACGGTTATGTGTTGTATATTTTCGGCCCTGATAAGAAAAAGCTCTTTCTGAAAAATAAGGATAATAGGCAGGATATTCACGCATAAGGGTTAGTGCTAATGTCGCCATGTCGCGCGCACTTGTTATTTGACCAGAATCTGGGAGTCCAGAGGCATTACGAAATACGGTTTGGATCATTCCAATTTGTTTAGCTTTTGCTGTCATTAATTTAGCAAAATTTTCTTCACTTCCAGCTAATGTTTCTGCTATAGCACAGGCAATATCATTGGCCGAGCGTATAATAATAGCCTTAATAGCTGTCTCCACATTCATACGGGCGCCAGTTTTAACATTCATATTTGTTGCGGGTTTACTTGCAGCACGCTCTGATATAACAATATTTTGATCCATACGTAACTGACCTTTTTCCAAAGCTTCAAACAGTAATAATAAAGTCATCATTTTTGTTAAAGACGCAGGATAAGTAGGTAAGTTAGCATTGGATTCAAATAAAATATTTCCAGTTTGTGCGTTAACAATAATTGATTCATATCGTACAGCTGCAAAAGTTTGTGCTGTAATTAAATAGGACACCCCAAAAAAACTTAATATCAAGAGAATTTTTAATTGATTAAACGTAATTTTATTTAAAAAATTACATAATTTCAGGGGCATTATTATCATCCTTAATTATTTTATCTTATTATTGATTTCAAATTATTCGACTATAATATAAGAATTTTATTTAAGCTAACTTTTTTTAAAATAAAATAGGCATATTAAGTTTAAGCCCATTTTATAATTTTTTTACTATAAAATGAAAAATTTTCATCCATAGATTAATGTTTAAAATAATTGAAATATTTTAATTCCGAAATATTTCTTAAAGAAATTGGATTACATATTTTATAGTTAAACAGAGTAAAATAGCTGTTTTTTTTATAAAACTAAGGTATAATAAAAATAATTATAAGCCTAGTCAAGAATTTAAAGATAAGCTTTTTTGAAAATTTATTTTTAACTTTATTGTGTAATTTTTATTGCATGAAATAGGGTATTAAAAATTTGAGTTATATATGCATAAAAAAAATGAGCCTATAATTATATTGGATGAAAAACCAAATACATTGGTAAAAATGAAATCAAAAAAACCTTCAATGTATAAGGTTTTTTTACATAATGACGACTTTACACCGATGGATTTTGTTGTTCATGTTTTAGAACATTTTTTTCAAAAAAATTATGAAACAGCCAAAGAAATTATGTTACATGTTCATCATCGAGGAATAGGTCTTTGTGGCTTTTATCCTTTTGAGGTGGCTGAAAATAAAATCGCTCAAGTAAGTGATTTTGCAAAACAACATGATTATCCTTTGCAATGTACAATGGAAAAAGAATAATGCTCTCAACTGACCTTGAAAATACGTTAAGACGTGCTTTAAAATGTGCCCATGATCGGCGCCATGAATTCGCAACGCTTGAACATTTATTATGGGCTTTAATGGATGATCCTGATGCTTTGGTTGTTTTTCAAAGGTGTCGTGTCAATTTAAAAAAATTGCGTGGAGATTTAGAACAATTTTTAGATCATCAACTTTCTAATTTGGTTGCGGACCGTTTGGCTGAATCACGACCGACATTAAGTTTTCAACGTGTGGTACAGCGCGCGGTCATCCAAGTAGAATCTGCGAACCGTGAAAAAGTTACTGGGGCAAATTTATTGGTAGCTTTCTTTTCTGAACAAGAAAGCCATGCTGTTTATTTTATGCAAGAGCAAAATATGTCCAAACTTAATACAATGCAAAAAATTGGACACTCCATTCCAGATGTTAAATTGCCAAAGATAAAAGAAGATTATAAAGAAGTTCAAGAAAGTATTAAACCAGAAAACAAACCTAAAGAGGAAACAGTTTCTGATCAAGAAAATGAAGCTTTAAAAAATTACTGTATTAATTTAAATGAAAAAGCCCTTAAAGGTAAGATTGATCCTTTAATTGGGCGGGCCCAGGAAATTGAAAGAACGATCCAAATCTTATGTAGGCGAACCAAAAATAACCCTTTATATGTTGGGGATCCAGGTGTTGGTAAGACAGCCATTGCCGAAGGATTGGCCTATCAAATTGTTCATCATAATGTTCCTTTGATATTAAAAGATTCTGTTGTTTATAGTTTGGATGTTGGGGGGCTATTGGCGGGTACACGGTATCGGGGTGATTTTGAAGAACGCGTTAAAGCTGTTCTTGGAGAATTACAAAATAAAGAACATGCTATATTATTTATTGATGAAATTCATACATTAGTCGGCGCAGGATCAACAAGTGGTGGGGCCATGGATGCATCAAATTTGTTTAAACCTGTTTTGGCAAATGGTGCATTAAAGTGTATAGGGGCCACAACCTATAAAGAATATAAAAATTATTTTGAAAAAGATCGAGCTCTTGCCAGGCGGTTCCAAAAAATTGATGTTCAAGAACCGTCAATTGAAGATTGTATAAAAATTCTTCAAGGACTAAAACCTTATTATGAAAAACATCACAAGGTTCACTATAGCAATGAGGCTATCAAAACAGCTGTAGATCTTTCTGTGCGTTATATATCAGAACGGAAATTGCCAGATAAAGCTATTGATATTTTGGATGAAGCGGGTGCCAAACATATGATGCGTAGTATGGGAAGAAAAGTTAAAAAAATTGTCCCAAAAGATATCGAAGATGTGGTAGCTGAACTTGCTCGTGTACCAATTAAAGAAGTGTCTTTAGACGATCAAAAAATGCTTAAGAATTTACACCATACTTTACAAAAGATGGTTTTTGGTCAAGAAAAACCAATTCAAGAATTGGTTGATGCTATTAAATTATCGCGTGCTGGGTTGCGGGATAAAGAAAAACCTATTGGGTGTTATTTGTTTGCTGGCCCCACAGGTGTTGGTAAAACAGAAATTGCCAAACAATTGGCTGATGGTTTAAATATAAAACTTCTTCGTTTTGATATGTCTGAATATATGGAACGGCATGCAGTTTCAAGACTTTTGGGCGCACCCCCTGGTTATGTAGGCTTTGATCAAAATGGATTATTAACAGATGCGGTTGATCAGCATCCTTATGCTGTTTTATTATTGGATGAAATTGAAAAAGCCCATCCTGATATTTTCAATATTCTTTTGCAAGTGATGGATCATGGGTCTTTAACAGATCATAATGGTAAAGTAGTTAATTTCCGTAATGTGATCCTTATTATGACAACAAATGCAGGGGCAACAGAAATGGCTAAATCGCCAATTGGTTTTGGTCGTGAAGAAAGAATAGGTGATGATCTAGAGCAAATTAACAAACTTTTTTCCCCAGAATTTCGTAATCGTCTTGATGCGATTATAAGTTTTAATTCTTTAGATTTTAATATTGTGATAAAAATTGTTGATAAATTTATAGATAATCTTAATAGACAATTGATAGAACGAAAAGTTATATTAGAAGTTGATAAAAAAGCAAAACAATGGCTTGCAGAAAAAGGATATGATCGTTTTTTTGGGGCCCGTCCTTTAGCCCGTATAATTCAAGAACATATTAAAAAACCATTGGCTGAAGAATTATTGTTTGGATGTCTTAAAAAAGGTGGCAAAGTTCATGTTGGATATGATTCAGACCAATTAACCTTACATTATTCATCGTAAAGATTCTTTAATCTTTATAGGTTATTTTATAAGTATAATTTATTTTTATTTTAAAAGGTTGTTTTCCGTGAAAAGAATAAAAAATTTCATCGTTTTTTTTGCTATTTTAATGTGTTTCAATGCGGTTGAACTTTATGCTGCAACAAATGTTGAAGAAGCATGGGATGCCATTAAGCGTAATGATTATGTAGATGCTCTTACTCTTTTTAATGATTTGGCTAATCAAGGTAATCCCGAAGGCCAATATGGCCTGGGCTATATGTATAGCCGTGGTTTGGGTGTTAATAAAGATTTAGAAGAATCCATAAAATTTTATCAACAAGCTGCAAAAGCTGGACATTTAGTGGCTATTGTTAATTTAGGCTATGCATATGATTTTGCTTTGGGTGTGCCTAGAGATCAAAAACAAGCTGAATACTGGTATCAACAGGCAGCTAACAGAGGTGATTATACAGGTATGAATAATTTGGCTTATAGCTGGGTCCAATCTGATCGTAATTTGGAACAAGCGTATGATTTAATTGTTAAAGTTTTGGCGCATAACCCAGATAATGTATCAGCCTTAGATACATATGGATGGATTTTATATAAGCTTGCCCGTTATGAAGAATCTGTCCCGCCCTTATGTCAAGCAGCATTAGGAGAACCTGGGAATCCAGAAATTCGGTTGCATCTTGGGGATGCCTATTGGCAAGTAGGATTACCAGATCAAGCACGACAAGAATGGCAACAAGCATTGGATTTACATAAAGGTCAGCAATTTTTAAGCGAAAATGGAAGTAACTATCTTGGTGTACAACAAACATTAGATTGGGAAAATAATATTCATAACAAAATTGCAAATGGGATTGAAGGAACACCACCTTTAAAAACAGATCCAGCTAGATTTGCAAATAAATGTTTACGTCCAATTTCCTAAAGTCCATTTTTTTGAAAATTGAGTTATTATTTTAATTTAAAACTTTATAGTTAACTTACATTGGATCAACTGTGCCAGTTCTCCCTCATCAAAAAGCTTGGTTTAAGGTAAAAAATTATGGGTTGGGTGCCTATCCTATAAGTTGGCAGGGCTGGCTTTGTTTATTTATTCATATATGTTTATTTACAATTCTTCTTGTGTGGTTTTTAAATCTTCAAGATTTGAATTTTATTCCTATAGGTATAGCAATATTGATTATGGTTGTTTTAATGACAAGCATAATTTGGATTGCTTGGAAAAAATCGGATCAAAATTGGCAATGGCGATGGGGTCAAAAAAAATAGCATGATTTAATTAAGATAATAGCAATAATATAATTGAATATTTTTTTCATTTTTGTAAATTTTATATTTCTTAATTTAGTTGCTATTATTTTTGTTTATATATCAATTTTGTTCAATAAAAACAATTCTTCTTGTTAGCTTATTTACCTGCATGAATAAGTTAAATTGTTCTTAGGACATTAGAAATTAACTTATTGGCAAATCAACAAAGCCACTATGGTTTTGTACCATAGTTTGCATTTTATCCATTCTTTTCTGTTGGGTTTTGGATGGGTTTTGAGATCGAGGCATAGATTTCTTAGGGTTCAGGCGATTAACCAACCATTTGCTGCTACCAATGACCATCCTGCTATAGGATAGGCGCTGCGATGGGGTTAAAGATGTATCATGTTCCAATAACTGTTGCGCTTTTCTAACAATACTGGCCACACGGTCGGTAATAAGATCGCTATGAATTCTTCTGGCTTTTTCATACAGGGTGAAGAAATCAGTCTCTTCCATCAACCAAGCCATGATTTGAGGCAGAGGTGGAAAATCATTATTCTCACCATCAAGTTTTTCTAAACTATACCCCATGGCGAGTTGAATACAGATTTGTTTCCCAAGTTCAGCATCATATAGAATAGACATTTCATTTCCCTTTCTTATCAAAAATTCATAAAAAAGCCCCACTGGCGCATTAAATGCGCCAATAAAAAAACCCTTGTCCAAGGACAAGGGCTTTAAATGGCTTTTTATTAAAATGGCGTAGATACAATAATTCAATTATGACGACATCTAACACATTCCAATTACTTTGTCAAGTGAATTCTTACCAGCCTATCCATAAACCTTTATTTTATTTAGGATTTACGCCAATTTTTAAGGGAATTATTTTTTATAAAATCTTTTAAATTTATTAAATAATGATGATATTTTATAAAATAAAAAGGCTATTTTTAAATAGCCTTTTTATTTAGTTATTAAAAATTAATCTTCAATTTCTTTTGATTGTGTTTCTTTAATGCTTGATCTTTCTTTTATATCATTGTCATAGCTATCGCTTATTGACGCAATGGGTTGGTGACTGCTGTTTAAAGAAGGCCAGGGTGCGCTTGTACCAGGATAATCACCTGGTTTTGGTTGGGGTGGTGTAGAAGAACGACAAGCAGATAATAGAATAATTAAGATTAAGATAGTTAATCTAAAAAATATTTTATTCATATAAAACATAATTTTCCCCCTTACTAAATTATGGAATTACATTTTACATATAAAATATTAGTTAATTATCTATTAATTATTTTTATATCAAATTATTTAATTTTCTTTAATGAGTCATGATGACCCACATCAAAAGCTATATAATAAACACCTTTATCATCATATTCTTCGTATAGATATAATCTATCACCTTGATTAAGACGACATTCATACATATTTTTAGGTTTTATACCGCGTACTTTTTTAAATTGAGATCCAGGTGCTTTGGGATTATCAATAATGTATGCAATTTTTTCTTCAATTTTTTTTACTAACTTTGGATTCTTTAATTTTTTTAAAGAAGCAAAAAATCCTTCAGCATAAATTATTCGTAGCATTTTATCCTAAAATACGCCTAAATTCTTTTTTTAGTTCTTTCGAATTTGAAACCATCTTAGTAACAGGTTTGGAAGGATAATGTATTTCTTTCATCATTTTTAGAATTTTTAAATTTTCCTGAATTAATTCAAAAGATTGAAGCCATATTTTTTCTTCCTCTTTCCAAAAAAATGATGTCTTTTTGTAAATTATAGTGTTAGTTTTTTTAAAATCTTTAACTAAATCATTATTAATTGTAAGACGCTTTTCTAAAAGCTCTTTGGAAAATTCTTTAAAATTTATATAATTTTCTATCTTTTTTTCAAAATCTTCTTTTGAATGTTTTTTATTTAAAGTTAAAAAGTATTTTTTTTCTTTTTTGAGTGGCGTAATATAAAGCTCTTTAAAATTTTTTAGAAGACCTTTTAAATCTATAACAAGTTCATCTAATAATTTCTCTAATTCTTTTTCAAATTTTTTTGATGAGTGTAAACTTAAAATTGATATATTAGCTTTTTCAGCTAAAAATTGACCATCACTAAAATTTCTTAGTGAGTTATAGCGAAAAGTATTGTTCTGTTTTATATTTAGAGCAATGTTATTCATAATAAAATGATTATAACATTATTCTTTATTAAAACAATCCTGGAAAATAAATTCTTAGGGAGCGTTATAAAACCCTTCCTAAGGATGAAAATTGTAATTAAACTAAAGTACCTAATCACATAGGTGTTGTGATTTCAAATAATCCTTCAACTTCAACAGCAACATTTAAGGGTAAATTATAACTACCAACGGCAAAACGCACATGTTTTCCTGCATCCCCAAATACCTGAACCATAAGATCAGAGGCGCCATTGGCAACTTTCGGATGATCGAAAAAATTTTCGGCGGCATTTACGAAAACACCCAATTTTATGCATCTTTTCACGCGGTCTAAATCCCCAAGCAAATATTCTAATTGGGCTAATATATTAAGCCCGCATAATCTTGCAGCTTCAATACCCTGGGGAATATCAAAATCTTTTCCAACCTTACCTTTAAACTTTACCTCACCTTCCCAGCTGGTAATTTGACCTGATACATAGACCAAATTATCAACAATCATGGCAGGAATATAATTTGCAACTGGCTTGGCAACTTTGGGTAATTGAATACCCAAAGATAAAAGATGTTTTCCAATAATGCTCATATCATCGACCTTTTATATTAGCTGCATCCATTGGTTGATCCACAGGTGGTACATTTAAGGCATGTCCCATTGCGAACCAAGGTAAAGTTCCCGCAATCATTACAGGCATCTCCCTCATATCCTTTGAGTTTGGCCTCACGAACACGGTCTATTTTACTATCGATGGCCATTTTAGTATCTGTGGCTATTTTAGGGTCATGAGCATCTATGTTTTTACCTCCTTCATTCAATTGGGAGGCAACCATTCCTTTGGACATAAGATTTGATTTATAGGTTCCAATAGCTTGATCTTGACCAACAGCAATAGCCATAGGTTCATGATTATCCATAGTAGTTGACATCATATTAGCTTGCTGAGCCGTTTGTTGGTTTTGGATAATTGGTTCATTGTTATGAAGAACAATTAAATTGCTGCTTCTTACATATCCCGTGCTGGCAAAACGTTTGACTGTGTTTAGATTAATTTGACGTTGATCAGTTGGTTGTTCATGGGACATTTCATTGCCTAAGGTATCTGGACGTAAATCTTGCATCCCAACATTGGCCAAATCATGTCTGGAAAGATAAGAAATTGCCAATTCACGGAAAATATAGTCGAGAACGGATGTTGCCATTTTAATGGCATCATTGCCTTCGACAATACCTGATGGTTCAAAACGGGTAAAGGTAAAGGCTTCAACAAATTCTTCTAAAGGTACGCCATATTGTAATCCAATAGAAATAGCAATAGCAAAATTATTCATCAAGCTTCTGAAGGCTGCACCTTCTTTGTGCATATCAATGAAAATTTCACCCAAGGTTCCATCTTCATATTCGCCTGTACGCAAATAAACCTTATGCCCCCCAACGTTGGCTTTTTGGGTATAGCCTTTACGTCTCGATGGAAGACGTTCACGTTTCGCGCGAATAACTTTTTCAATAATACGTTCCACAATTCGCTCCGCCACAATTGGGGCTTTATGGGCATTGCTGCTTTCTGCAATTTCTTCTATATCATCGGCATCATCACCCAAAACTGTTGAGGCTAAAGGCTGCGATAATTTTGACCCGTCGCGGTAAAGTGCATTGGCTTTTAACCCCAATTTCCAGGATAACAGATAGGCTTTTTTGCAATCTTCAACGCTGGCAGAATTTGGCATATTAATTGTTTTTGAAATCGCACCTGAAATAAAAGGTTGGGTAGCTGCCATCATGCGAATATGACTTTCCATTGAAAGATAACGTTTCCCAATACGACCACAAGGATTAGCACAGTCAAAAACTGGTAAATGTTCTGGACGGATATGGGGTGCGCCTTCAAGCGTCATGGCCCCACAACAATAAGTATTGGCCGCGTCAATTTCTTCTTTGCTGAATCCAAGAGACGTCAATAAATCAAAATTTGGATCCCCAAGCTCTATATCGGTAAAGCCTAAAGTTTTTGTTAAAAATTCTTCCCCCAATGTCCAGCGGTTAAAGACAAAACGAATATCAAAAGTGTTTTTTAGGGCATCAGTTAAAGTATTTAGGGCGTCTTTGGTAAAATTCTTTTGGGTGAGTGTTTCATGATTAATGAAAGGTGCATGTTCCAAAGAATTATGACCTAGTGCATATCCTATAATGTCATTAATTTGTTGTTCATTATATCCTAATGTTTCTAAGGCATAAGGAACCATTTGGTTAATAATTTTAAAGTACCCACCGCCTGCTAGTTTTTTGTATTTAACTAGCGCAAAATCTGGTTCAATACCTGTTGTATCACAATCCATCACCAATCCAATTGTCCCAGTTGGGGCAATAACAGTGGTTTGGGCATTACGATAACCATATTGTTCCCCAAGTTCTAAAGCTTGGTCCCATGCCTTACGGGCAGCAGCCACAAGAGAAGGGGAAGGGCAATTATGTTCATCAAGATGTACAGGTAAAACAGATAAACCTTCATACCCATCATTGGTACTATAGGCAGCGCGCTTGTGATTACGCATAACGCGCAACATCGCATCTTTATTGTTTTTGTATCCCTTGAAACTTCCAAGTTGGCCTGCCATTTCTGCAGATGTTGCATAAGCTACACCTGTCATCAAAGCGGTGAGAGCACCAGCCATGGCCCGTCCTTCAGCACTATCATATGGAATGCCTGAGGCCATAAGCAGCCCACCAATATTGGCATAACCAAGACCCAAAGTTCTATATTCATAAGAAAGACTGGCAATTTCACGTGATGGGAATTGGGCCATGAGAACAGAAATTTCTAGGGTTACGGTCCATAACCTTACGGCATGTTCAAACGCCTTAATATTAAAAGCACCATTATCTTGACGGAAAGTCATCAAATTCAAAGAGGCCAAGTTACATGCCGTATTATCCAGAAACATGTATTCAGAACAAGGGTTAGATGCATTAATGCGACCACTTTCAGGACAGGTATGCCATTCATTAATGGTTGTGTCATATTGAACCCCAGGATCTGCGGATGCCCAGGCGGCTTCTGCAATGCGTTCCCATAAATCTTGGGCTTTAATGGTTTTATGAACTTTTTTATCTGTTCGTCTTACCAGATCCCAAGACCCATTTTTAAATAATTCTTCAAAAAAAGTGTTAGGAATACGGATGGAATTGTTTGAATTTTGGCCTGAAACCGTACGATATGCTTCGGAATCCCAATCTGTATCATAGGTAGAAAATTCTAAATCTTTGTATCCTTGACGGGCAAATTGAATAACACGTTGAATATAATTTTCTGATACCAAAGATTTTCTTGCCTGTTTAATTGCAAGTTTAAGATCACGGTTATCATCTGGTGAAAATACATCGCCTGACATTTTATCATTTTGACATGCTTTGAAAATTTCTTTCAAATGTTTTTGAACAATTTTTGATCCGGTCACAAGGGCTGCAACTTTTTGTTCTTCGATAACTTTCCAACTGATAAATTCTTCTATATCTGGGTGGTCAAGATCAACCGTGACCATTTTAGCTGCGCGTCTTGTTGTACCACCTGATTTAATGGCTCCAGCGGCGCGGTCGCCAATTTTTAAAAAGCTCATTAACCCTGATGATTTACCACCACCAGATAATTCTTCGCCATCCCCACGTAAATGGGAAAAGTTACTGCCTGTACCTGATCCATATTTAAACAATCGTGCTTCACGAACCCAAAGATCCATAATGCCACCTTCATTGACCAAATCATCACTGACAGATTGGATAAAACATGCATGAGGTTGGGGATGTTCATAGGCCGAGGTGGAAGATTGTAAAACACCAGTTTTAAAATCAACATAGTAATGGCCTTGGGCAGGGCCATCGATTCCATAAGCCCAAAATAATCCTGTGTTGAACCATTGGGGGGAATTAGGGGCACCCATTTGGCGACACATCATATAACGCATTTCATCATAAAAGGCTGCTGCATCTTCTTCCCCATCAAAGTAGCCACCCTTCCAGCCCCAATAAGTCCAAGTTCCTGCCATTCTATCGAAAACTTGGCATGCGCTTTTTTCGCTCCCATAGCGTTCAGATGCAGGTAGGAATGCTAAAGCTTGATCATCAGCCTTACGGCGCCATAGCCATTCTGGAACACCAATTTCAGCAACGGGAACTAATCGTGTGGGGATACCTGCTTTGCGAAAATATTTTTGAGCTATTACGTCACTTGCAACTTGGGACCAATGGGTTGGAATTTCAATGTCTTTTAAACAAAACACAACCGATCCATCGGGATTACGAATTTCACTACTTGTTTTGTGAAAAGTGAAATCTTGGTATGGTGATACCCCTGATTTGGTGAAGTGCCGTTCGAATCTCATATCATTCTCCCCTTATGCTAATGATAATAGAGCTTTTTAAAAGCTATTTAATGAAGGATTGTTGTTTTAAAATTACGGTGACATATACAGATTATGGTGTTTTTCTCCATAATCATATACTAAATGTAGATTAAATCGAGTTTGGATGATTTGGCAAGTTCTTTTTTAAAAAAAATAAAGAAATATATAAAAGTGGGAATAATCCTAATAAAAAAATTATTGTTCTTATATCTAAAATTTATTTGTTTTATTTATGTTCTTATATAAAAAGAAAAAATCATCTCATTTTGATTACTATATCTAATTTAACTTTATCAAAATATGTAGATTTAAATTATCAAAAAAACTAATTCAATTTCAAGTTTATACACTAAGATTGATATGGTTAGGTAGAAATTCCTATGAAATTGTATTGATTTTATAGGATGATGAGCCTAAATTATGGTTCGTTGAAATCAAAGTATTTTTGGATATGTTTGTTATGAAATTGTGCTTACAAATCTATAGTTTGTTTTTTGGAAAAAAAGTTGGCTGTGATTATTTAGGAAATTCTTATTATCAAACCCGACATCGCCATGCACATAGACGTGCGAAACGATGGGTTATTTATCGAGGATTGAATGATGCAAGTAAAGTACCAGCAGAATGGCATGGATGGCTTCATCATACCTATGATCGGATTCCAAGTAACAGAGGAATTCCAAAATTTTCTTGGCAAAAAACACATATTCCAAATTTAACAGGTACGGTTCATGCTTATACACCAAGACCAACACAAATTGGGGTACTTGATACTTTAGATTATCAACCTTGGACCCCATCATCTTAAGTTTAAAATAAGGATTTATTGATTAGTTCCTATGAAACGTAATATTATTGAAACACTTATTGGTGCTGTTGTTATTGTAGTTGCTTTTGGGTTTTTAATTTTTGCCTATTCAACGGTCCAGTTGAATACATCAATTAATAGTTATCAAGCTCATGCACGGTTTAACCGTATAGATGGTCTTACAATTGGAAGTGATGTTAGATTGTCTGGGGTAAAAATAGGGGTAATAACAGATGAAAAAATTGACCCCCAAACTTTTGAAGGGATTATTACCTTTAATATTGAAGAACGAATTAAGCTACCAGTTGATACGAATGTCAGAATTTTAAGCAATGGTTTGTTGGGGGATAATTATTTGGCGTTAGAACCTGGAATTTCACCTAATTTATTACAACCAGAAGGGGAATTTACAAATACCCAAGGTGCTTTAAATGTGATGGATTTAGTTGCCCAAGCTATTTTTAAGGCTGCGGAACGTACCACTTCATCTCCTAATACTACTACCCCCCAAAACTAAATTATATAAATTCTGATGCAAAAAATAGATATTAAAGAAATAGTGGTTGGACTTATTGTTAGTGCTATTTTTATTGTCTTTGTTATTTTTATTAATGAAGATAAAATTGATGAAAACGGTTATAAATTGCATGCTAGAATTGACAGGGTGGATGGCTTAGCTGTCGGAAGTGATGTTGTTTTAGGGGGTAAGAAGATTGGCGAGATTAATAGAATAAGACTTGATCCAGATAATTTTGAAGCAATTGTGACGTTATATATTACCAATAAAATTTTAAAAATACCTGCTGATTCTAATTTGCGTGTTCTAAATATCGGATTAATGGGACATAGTTATGTTGAAATTCAACCAGGTGGGGATATGATTTATTTGGCCCATGGGGATCAAATTAATTTTACCCAGGGATCTATTAATGTTATTGATCTTGTGGCAAAAGCAATTTACACAAAAGAAGAATTTGATAAAGCTTATGCAACAAGAAGATCAGTTAATCCATGATTATCTATTTAAATTTTTGTTTTATTCAGTTGTTTTGATCATATATATTTTGTAATAAATTAAGATTTTATATAAGAATAAAATGTTATAAGTATAAGGTTATTTTTATGCCCCGTATTCAATGGCGTCAAGCTGATGGTCAGTTGATTGCATGTAAAGAAAAAATTAAAATGCTTCAAGAAAATCTTGACGAATTTAATGTGATGATGCGTGATCTTTTTGATGATGCATTAATTATGGGATGTGACGAACAGCAAATTCGTGATATACTTCACCAAGCTATTGATCAATTGTCTAACCCTTATCAAAATCAATAAATTTCAAATGGTTTTCTTTTTTTTTAGATTTTTTGTTATTTTTTTACTTTGTGTGCCCTCTATATCTTATGCTGATCCTATGAAAGTTGCAGTCTTGGGTGCTTTGGATAAAGTTACAGCAAAAGTTTCAACTATTACTGCCCCAATTAATAAACCTGTAAAATTTGGGTCTTTAGTTATTACAGTACGTTATTGTGATCAACATCCCCCAGAAGAAACACCAGAAAGTACAGCATTTTTAGAAATAGATGAAATGAAACAAGGTGAAGATCCGGTACGCCGTTTTAATGGTTGGATGTTTGCCTCTAGCCCTGCCGTTTCTGCCATGGAAGATCCAATTTATGATTTATGGGTTGTAAATTGTAAGAATTAATCAAAATCTTTTTGATCAATTATGGGATAAAAGGTCGCCGTTTTTTGTAACGCAATTTGTAATTTTTTTTTATAATCAGCTTTGGATATTTCAATAGCACCAAAACGCTGAAGATGGGGCGTTAAAAATTGTGTATCCAAAAGTGTAAATCCCCCAACTTTAAGATGGGATACTAAATAACATAATGCTACCTTGCTGCTTTCTTTGACCTTACTAAACATACTTTCACCAAAGAATGCACTTCCCAATGCGATGCCATATAATCCACCAACAAGCTCATTATTGTGCCAACATTCTATAGAATGGGCAAATCCCAACCTATGTAATTCTAAATTAAGATTATAAATAGGTTGATTAATCCACGTGTCATGACGATCTTTTGTAAGTTTGGCGCAATTCATTAACACTTCCGCAAAGTTTTTATTGCATTGAACATCAAAAATTTTTCGACGTAAAATTTTGTGAAGTTTTTTGGGAATGTGAAAATGATCAAGAGGAATGATACCCCGTTGTTCAGGTTCAATCCAATCAATATCGTTGGAATCATGACTTGGTGCCATAGGAAAAATACCAGCGGCATATGCTCTAAGGGCAAGTTCGGGTGTAAGGGAATATGTCATTAATGCTTAACTGTAATTTTTAAGCGAGGTTAAGATTTTTGCTCAACAAATTTTTCTAACCAGCGGATATCATAATCACCGTTAATAAAATCGCTGTTGGTTATTAATTTTCTGTGAAGGGGAATGACAGTATCGATACCGCCAATATGAATTTCTTCCAAAGCACGTTTAAGGCGCATAATACATTCATTACGGCTGTTCCCATGGACAATTAATTTTGCAATTAAACTATCATAATGGGGTGGAACGCGGTACCCAGCATAAAGCGCAGAATCAACTCTGATCCCTAAACCACCAGGGGCATGAAAATCGGTTACAAGTCCGGGTGAAGGCCTAAAATCAATTGGATTTTCGGCATTAATACGACATTCAATAGCATGTCCATTAAAAACAACATCTTTTTGTTTAAGTTCAAGAAAAGATCCGGTAGACACGCGAATTTGCTCACGTACCAAATCAATGCCTGTGATCATTTCTGAAATAGGGTGTTCAACCTGAAGCCGTGTATTCATTTCAATAAAATAAAATTGTCCATCTTGGAATAAAAACTCAACCGTTCCAACACTTCGATAGCCAAGCTTTTTCATAGCTTTGGTTACAGTTTCACCAATAGCCATTCTTTGATCTGAATTAAGGGCAGGGGATAGGGCTTCCTCTAATAATTTTTGATGACGTCGCTGGAGAGAACAATCCCGCTCGCCCAAATGAATAACATTCCCATGATGATCTGCCAAGACTTGAATTTCAATATGTCTTGGATGGGATAAATATTTTTCCATATAAACTTCGTCGCTACCAAAATTAGCTTTAGCTTCTGCGCGGGCTAGGCTTAAGGCTTGGGACATATCAGCATCACTGGTTGCAATTTTCATGCCCTTTCCACCACCACCTGCCGCAGCTTTAATCAAGACCGGATATCCAATAGAAGATGCAATTTGTATAGCTTCATCATCGCCTTTAATAGCACCTTCTGAACCTGGTACGACAGGAAGACCAAGATTAATCGCGGCTTCTTTGGCCCTTATTTTGTCACCCATCAAAGATAAATGTTCAGGGCTTGGACCAATAAAACAAAAACCATGTTCTTCAACCATTTGGGCAAATTTTGCATTTTCTGACAAAAAACCTATACCTGGATGTATGGCATCTGCACCTGTAATTGTAGCAGCCGAAAGAATAGCGGGAATGTTAAGATAACTATCTTTAGACGCCGCAGGGCCAATACATACGGCTTCATCGGCTAATAAAACATGTTTAGCTTGGGCATCAGCTGTAGAATGGACAGCAACGGTGCGAATACCCATTTCCCGGCATGCACGATGAATACGAAGCGCAATTTCCCCACGATTGGCTATTAAAACTTTTTCAAACATGAATTTTACTGAATAATAACAAGAGGTTCGCCATATTCTACAGGTTGGCCATCACTTACTAAAATAGTTTTTATCACGCCATTTTTAGGAGATTGAATAGGATTCATAACTTTCATAGCTTCAATAATTAGTAAAGTTTGACCTTTGCTTACAGTGTTACCTACACTAATGAAAGGCTTGGCACCTGGTTCTGCCGCAAGATAAATTGTCCCAACCATAGGTGATGTTACAGCATCTTGGGATACATCTAATGTACTAGATATAGGGGTATTTACAACAGAACTATTTATTGGTACGGAGGATGGTGCGTTTATAACATGCCCCAATCCAGATCCTGCCTTATTAATACGAATACGTTGGTCTCCACTTTCAAATTCAATCTCATTTAAATTATTGTCAGTCAAAAGTTGCGCAAGCTTTTGGACAAGTTTCTCATCAATATCAAATTTTTTTGTTACCATTATTCTTCTACCTTTATTACACCAATTATTTCTGCCATAGCTCGTAATGCTAAACTATATCCTTGTGCCCCTAGTCCACAAATAATTCCCTGGGAGGCAAGACTTACATAAGAATGATGGCGAAATGATTCACGCCGATAAATGTTTGATACATGTACTTCAATAACAGGAAGTTTAGTCATAAGTAAAGCATCAAGTAAAGCTATAGATGTGGCACCGTAGCCTGCAGGATTAATAATAACACCATCATATGTTTCGGGTGCTTGTTGAACCCAATTAATTAAATCACCTTCAAGATTAGATTGAAAAAAATCAATATGAAGATTAAGATCATGGGCCACACTATGGCATTGTTCTTCTATATCACCTAAAGTTACTGATCCATAAATTTCTGGTTCTCGCATACCTAACATATTAAGATTAGGGCCATTAATTATTATAATATTAGCGCTAGAAGTCATGTGAAAATAAAAATCTCAAATTTGTTAATTAATATTCTGATTTTTTATTAAAGATACCATTTCTTCAGGATCAATGACACCTGGAATAATCAGATTATCTACAATAAAGGTTGGTGTACCAGTTATGTCAAGTTTTTCAGCACTATTTTGATTAATTGATAAAATAGTGTTGATTTCTGGGTCATTCATATCTTGATCAAATTGTTCCATATTTAGTCCAATTTTTTGGGCAATATCTTCAATTATATCTTGGGATAAAGGTTGTTTTAGATCCATGAAAGCTTGATGAATTTCATAATATTTTTGCTGTTTATTCGCTGCCAGTGCTGCTTTTGAAGCAAGAATAGATATGGGACCTAAAATAGGAAATTCTTTAAAAATAATTTTTATATCTTTTTCAGTTTGTAATCTTTGTATCAATTTTGTTGATATAGACTTACAATAGGAACATCTGTAATCAAAGAAAAAAGCAATTTTATAGGGTGCATTTATATCCCCTAAAAAAGGATCATGAAGATTAAAGAAAATATCCTTTTTTAATATAGTTATTTGATCTTGTTTTGATGATTCTTTGTTAGATGATTTATGTTGATTGGGTACAGAATTGGCCAGATCTGATATGGGACGTATATCATTATAAAAATAGTGAATAAAATTTTGGGTATCCAAAAAGATTTTATTCACCGTTTGCGTAAAAAAACTATTTTGATAAATAACAAAACTTAAAATTATAATAACAAATAAAAAACAAAGAAATTTATATAGTTTAGATTCTGGGTTATTATAAATCATTTTAATCGATATATGACAATAATATTATAGGATAATAATGCTTTAACGATTATTTCGTTTCCATTGATAGAGTTTAGGAATTTTTCTTACAAAAAGGGAAGCGATAAATCCAGGAAAACCCATCTCTTTCATTTTATTTTTAACTAATTGCTGCATATCTTAAACTTTCATCTCTGACGTGAATTGTCCATTTTGATAGCAATAACTACAATACATCTTATTCTTTGTCCCATCTATATTTGAGCCACCGCCTTGTGGATCTTTATTAAGGGGCATGGAACAAGATTGGCCTATTTTATAGGATTACATTTTTTGAAACCTTTTAAGTAAATATCTATTAATATTAAATAATAAAAATATTCTTTAAAATAGCATAGTTTGTTTTTTTTTCGATAGAATTTTTATTTATTTTTAGAAATTTTGGCTTCATTTTGAATATCTTGGGCACGTAACCAACCTGGCGATCCATAGGGAAGTAATTTTAAAGCACGTTCTGCTTGTTGTTTGGCTTCCTCTTGGTGGCCACGTGCACTTTGCTCTTCAGCAAGGGCGAGAGCTGCCATACCAAGATTGCCGCTACGTCCATACGCAATACTAAGAAGCCGCCATGCATTTGAATTATCGGGTTCTTTTTGTAGTGTTCTTTCAAGATTTGTAATAGCTGAAAGATTGTTTTGTGGATTTTCACTTTCAATTTCAACACGTCCTAACTCCAGACGAAGTAAAGGATCATTGGGAAGTAAATCAACAGCTTTTTGGTAATAAGGTAATGCTTCTTGATTATGCCCAGTTTCAAAAAGGATTTGTCCTTTAAATTCATTATAATAAGGATCATTGGGTGATTGTTGAAGAAGATTATCCATCAAAGCGATACTTTTATTTGTTTGACTTGATCTGTAATAAGCAAAAGCTCTGGCATAACGGGCAATATCACTTGTATTACTTTCTGGATAAAGTTGTAAAACCGTTTGTAAAGGCATAAAATAACCAATAAGTTTTGCTTTCATTCGTTGATGTAAGGCAAGTTTTTGTGGTGAATCAATACGTGAAGAAAAAGGAGAATGATTAAAATGCTCCCGAACAGCTTTGATTCTATCTTCAGTTAAAGGATGGCTACGTAGATAAACGTTTTGTTGGCTCCCCAACATGTTTTCCTGACTTTTTAAAATTTGAAAAAATTCTAAAAAACCTTTAGATGATTGGCCTGTGCGATCTAAATAAGAAAGAGCTGCTTGATCGGCTGCTGCTTCTTGCGTTCGCGTATGTTGAAGCATGGATTGTAATCCAACCCCTGCTCCAGAATTTAAAAGAATCCCAGCCGCTCTATTATCCATGCCCGCACCACCTATCCCCCCTGCCACAACTGCCCCTATACCCAAGACTGTTGCAATAATATCTTCGATAGTAGCGTTTTCCAGTTGTTCTTGCGCTCTTGCTAAATGTCCTCCAGCTATATGGCCTGTTTCGTGGGCAATAACTCCAATAAGTTGGTTTGGAGTTTCGGTTTGCATAAGTAGGCCAGTGTGAATAAAGACTTTCATGCCTCCTGCAACAAAAGCATTTAAATTTTCGTCTTCAATGATATAAACTGGAATAGAATCAGCTTCGAGATTGGCTGCACTAAATATAGGTGTTGCATAGGATCTAATGATATTTTCAATTTCTGAATCACGAATAAAACTGATTTTATTGGTTGGAGCAGCTTTGACCGTATCAACTATGTTAATAGGATATAAGCTCATAAAAAAAAGAAAGATAGTTAAAGAGTATTTTAAGGAGAGAAAAATTTTGTACAAATTTATAACTCGTTTTTGTGATCTAAAAAGTTTAAGTATGAAAAGATTCTTTTATTTTATTAGTTATACAATAATATTAATCTTAGTATCTTGTAGTTGGCAAGCAGAAGAAACAAAAGAAGCAACACAAGATTTTTTAGGCATAGTTGTTGCTGATGAACCTTATACGATTCAAGTTGCTAGTGATATCTTAAAAGCTGGTGGAACAGCAGCTGATGCTGCCGCTGCTGCCTATTTTACAATGACGGTTACAATGCCTTCATCTGTAGGGTTAGGGGGGGGTGGTATATGCCTCGTTCATTATGCGGCTAAACCGAAAGATAAAAAACCTGCGAGAACCGAATCTATAAATTTCTTGCCTTATACGTTAAATGAACAAGCTAATTTAGGCCAACCTGGAGCTATAAGAGGTATGGCGGCCTTACATGCACGATATGGGGACTTAAAATGGCAAGAGGTTGTTATTCCAGCTGAAAATCTTGCGCGTAAAGGATTTAAAGTAAGCCGGGCTTTAGCGCGTGAAATTCTGACAGCCGATAATTATTTACGTCAAGATCCCGCAACAAGTGCTGTTTTTACCAAAGTTGATGGTACATTACTTGATGAAGGTAGTATGTTAGTTCAACCAGCACTAGCAGACGTTTTGGGAGGGTTGCGTGCAAGAGGTGCCAATGACTTTTATATAGGATTACTTGCTAAACAAATTGGCGAAGCTGCCCAGGCGTCCAATATTCCTATAACATCTGAATTGTTAGCATCTGTAAAACCTAATTTTGTTGATACAATCAAATTAGAACTTGGACGTAATATGGTTCATTTTGCATCTCCTCCTGCTGCGAATGGCCTTTTTGAAGCACAGTTTTTATTGATGCTTCAATCGGGTCATGGTTTTTTAACGAGTGGATTATACCAAGGAGCAAGAGAAGATGAAAAACCGCATATCTTTGTTGAACTTTTAAAACGTGCGTATGTAGAAGAAAGTCGATGGTTAAATCAAAATGGAGACATAACAGCCCCATCAATTGAAAAGTTACTTGATGAAGATTATATTGATAATCTAGTAGAAGGTATTTCTCATACTAAAATGACTCCTTTGTCAAGCTTAACTGATCAGCCAATTAATCAAGATCAGAATCCGTGGGCTGCTGGTTTTGTTATTGCAGATGCTGAAGGTATGGCTATTGCTTGTAATTTTACAATGAACGCCCTTTTTGGTAATGGTCATGTTATCCCAGGCTTAGGAATATTATGGTCTTCTGCGGCAGGTAAAAATGGTGATGGGTATAATGCACTGGGTCCAGCGCTTGTTGTAAATGGATATTCAGGTGCCTTTCATTATGGGACAAGTGCATCAGGTGGTGCAACTGCTGCAAGCTCTTTAATTTATGTTTTAATGCAAACGAATGTTTTAGATAAAAAACTTAACCAAGTAATAGGCAACCCAAGATTACATTATAGTACAGTTGGAGATGTTGTTCTTTATGAAGAAAATGAAAAAGAATCTGTTCTTGAATCCTTAAAGCAGCATGGGCATAATTTGGACCAAGGTGGTATTGTTGGACGTGTGAATGCCATTTGGTGTCCTGAAGGATTACCGGGTAAGGAGCAAAGTTGTGAGGTAGCTTCAGATCCGCGTGGCAATGGATTAGGTGTAATCGTAGTAGACTAAAATTATTTCTAATCTATAGATAGGGCTAAGCTAACTTTTTTTTACTAGTTTACTCCACCAGCCTTGGCGTGCATCTTTTTTTTCAGCTCTAGGTAACGGATGATCCATTTGTTCTTCATAAGAAAAAGGAGACTTAGGTAAAGAGCTATTTTCTGTTTCTTCATGTTTTTGTGTTTCATTATAACTCTTCGTTTCTAGCGAACTTGGAGAAACAAAATTGGATTCAGAAACATGTTCATTACGCTCAGTTTCTTGATCTGATATTTTATCTTTATAATGAGTTCTCTTTTTATAATGGGGTGAATATTTTCTTTTATCTTTTTTATTAAAATACCCACGTTTTTGGCGATTACCATCTTGTTTTTTTACAGGTTTATTTTCTTCAATAGAAGAATTTGATGATATAGCCATAAGATAATTTTCATCTTCTTCAGGTGGTTGTAAATTATGTGTTTTTGATACTTCTACTGTATCCTCTTCAATTTTGTCTAAATTTCGATAACGTTCAATAATTCTTTCTTGATAGCTTTTGGGATTATTTTTTTGCCCTAAATGGCGTTTTTTTCCATGTTGGGGTGATGAAGTGCGGTGTGTTTTATTATCTTTCGTTAATTGAATTTGTTCATCTATCAGGTTGGTACCATCTTCCGTTGGTATAGAATTTTTTTGTTTTAAAGCGGGTTCATCACCATTTTGATCTTCTGGCAGATTGAGAGGAGGTAAATTAACAGGTGTCGAAGATTTTTTTTCAGATTTTATTGGTTCTTTAACAAAATCTACACGATAATCCGTTGCAATTAGTTTATCATCACCTTTGAAAAAAATTTGATAACCGTTACGTTTCTCCATATCTGTAACTGTTTTACGCTTTTGATTTAAAATATGAAAAGCAACAGCAACGGGCAGAGTAACAGTTAAAATTGTGCAAGATTTATACTTTTTTTCTTCTTCTATTGAACGCAAAATATGAAGAGCTGTTGATTCAATAGATCGTACATGTCCCATACCTTTGCAATAAGGACAGGTTTCTGTATGGCTTTCAAATAAAGAAGGCCGTAATCTTTGACGAGATAATTCTAACAGACCAAAAGGACTTATGTATCCCAATTGAATTTTTGCACGGTCATTTCTTGTGCATTCTCTTAATCGTCTTTCGACAGCAGTTTTATTTTTAGTTTCTTCCATATCAATAAAATCAATGACTATTAATCCCGCAAGGTCACGTAATCTTAATTGACGGGCAACTTCTTCTGCTGCTTCAAGGTTAGTACGAAAAGCAGTTTCTTCAATGTTTCTTTCCCGGGTTGCGCGGCCAGAATTTACATCTATAGCAACTAAGGCCTCTGTCGTATTGATGACGATATATCCTCCAGACTTTAATTGAACAACTGGATTGTGCATTATATCTAGTTGGGTTTCTACCTGGAATCTTTGGAATAAAGGTATGCTTGCGTCACGATATAGTTTAATTTTTTTTGCGTGACTAGGCATAAGTAACTTCATAAATGTTTTAGCATGTTTATAAGCTTCTTCACCTTGGACAAGAACTTCATCAATGTCTTTATCGTAAAGATCACGAATACAACGTTTAATTAAATTAGCTTCTTCATAAACAAGAATTGGGGCAGTTGAACGTAAAGTCAGATCGCGTATGTCAGACCACAATCTTGTTAAATAATCCAAGTCTTTTTTTAATTCGGTTTTGGACCGTTCGCTTCCTGCTGTACGGATAATAACAGACATATCTTCAAGAGGTGATAATTCAGACATAAAAGATTTCAATCTTTTACGATCTTCATTTGACGTAATTTTACGACTTACACCACCCCCATGTCTTGTATTAGGCATAAGAACACAATAACGACCAGCTAAAGATAAATAGGTTGTAAGAGCTGCCCCTTTGTTACCGCGTTCTTCTTTAACAACTTGAACCAATAGTATTTGCCGTCTTTTAATAACTTCTTGTATTTTATATTTACGTAAAAGTTGGGTAGCACGAGTATTATGGGATACGGACATATCATTTGGTATGTTTTCTATTCCATCATTTTCATCAGAGACCGGTAAATCTTGGTTTTGTGAAAGGGTTATGTCAACATTCTCTTCCAATGAATGGAGGACAGGGGTTGTATTATCATTAGATGGATTTTCTGAAAAACCATTTTGTACAAATGGAACTGACTGATCATTTTTCTGTACATTATTTGTATCTGAGAGGAAAGTATTTTCAGAGTGTTCTCGTGGTGTTAAAGTGTCATCTATAAAAATTTCCTGGGTTATTTTAGGTTCATACCCATAATCGGTTTGTAAAGGCATAGATGATGAAGACTTAAATTCTTCATTAATTTCAAGATGAGTAGAAGATTTTTCACTCGTAGAATCTTCTGAATGAAATGATTCTGTTGGTACAGCTTCAGAAATCATTTCTTCAAAATGATCATCTAGAAATAATTCTTGCGCTGCTTTATCCCGACGTTCTTTAGCTTTTGCGTCTAAAAGTGCTTCGCGATCTTCGACAGGTATTTTATAATAATCGGGATGAATTTCATTAAAAGCTAAAAAACCATGACGATTACCACCATAATCTACGAAAGCTGCTTGTAAAGATGGTTCTACACGAACAATTTTTGCGAGATAAATATTGCCTTTAATAAGTTTTTTGCCACTAGTTTCAAAATCAAATTCTTCTAATTTTTTTCCATCAATAACGGCAATACGTGTTTCTTCGGGTTGAAGAACGTCGATAAGCATTTTTTTTGTCATAGAAATAATACCTCAATTTACAAGTCCAAGCGAACCAATACATTTTTGCTTGAGACTTGTTAAAAAAATTCAATAGGGAATTGAAAAGTTGATTAATAAAAGGGTGATAAATAGGAAAAGAGCCAAATTGTTGAGTTGTTATAGTATCGCGATAGAATAAGAATTCAAACAAAACAATTAATGATGAAAGAAAAGAGATTGTTTTTAAGCGATAAAAATAATTGCTGTATAAAATACTAAAGGTCATAAGAATTTGGTCTTGTAAAACTCTAAAATAAAGATCATATTTTTACTGGTTTTAAAAAAATGTCAATTGCTAAGGTTTGAAAAATACAATTCATTTTATAGAAATGAGATAAAATTTAGCGTAAAGCTATAAATTTTATGGTTCTACCCTTAATTATATAATATAAATATTGTATCAGCTTTCATTATTTTATATAAGTATTTTTTAATTACTTTCTAGAAGTTACAATAAATTGTACTTAGTAATTATTTATAATCATGATGTATCTTGAATAGAATTATTGGTATGCGTTCCTTTATTTTTAAATATTACCGATATTTCTTTTTTATTTTTTTACTATTAAATATTTGGGTATTTGTGCCCCGGACCCTTTATGCTGCAGAGACAGTATTAACTGCCCTAAGAATAGGGGAACATCCTGGTAAAACTCGTTTTGTAGCGGAATTTATAAATAAACCTAACTATACTATTTATGGTATAACTAATCCTAAAAAAATTGTAATTGAAATTCCTAATTCGGATGTCAGATCTGTTAATAAAATTTTATCTGCCCAGGGATTAATTTCAAACCGGGGATTAATCGCAAAAACTGAAATTGTTTATAAAAAAAATACAACACAAATTCTATTGACTTTTACTTATCCTGTTAAAATTAGTGATCAAGATTTATTACCACCCCTTGGTCGCAAAACCTATAGATTGGTTTTAGATTTTCAAAAAAGTACAGTTAATCAATTTGAAAGCTGGGCAAAAACAACAAAATCAAAAATTGACTCTAGTAAAGAAGAAAAGGTTGATATTCAACCTTCAATTCCAGCGCAAATAGAAAAAACAGCTTCTAATATCAATCCATCTCTATCTGAAAAACCTGTAGAAAATTCGGATAAAACAATAAAATCGGATCAAGAAGTTAAAACTACCCCATCAGAAATCGAGCCAAAAATTGTCCATGAAGATTTTAAAGATTTAATACCACCGTCAAAACCTTCATTTAAAGAAAATAAAACAGTTCCGATTTTTTCAAATCAAAATTCTTTACCCGTTAAACCCAATACACCTAAACCTATCGTCATTGTTTTAGATCCAGGTCACGGTGGTAATGATCCAGGCGCAATTAGTGAGCATAATCTTAGAGAAAAAAATATAACTTTAGCTATGGCGCTTCAGTTAAAAAAATTAATTGAAGAAACTGGTCGTTATAAAGTTTTTCTAACAAGGAATTCTGATCGATATGTAGTTTTAAGAGACCGTATAGCAATAGCACGCCAAGTAAAAGGCGATCTTTTTATATCATTGCATGCTGATATGCATTCTCAACCTAATTTGCGTGGAGCTTCTATTTATACTTTATCAGAACAAGCATCAGATGCTGAAGCTGAAGCATTGGCTAGTAAGGAAAACAAAGCGGATTTAATTGCAGGGGTTGATTTAACAGAACAAAGTCCAATTATTAGTAATATTTTAATTGATTTAACCCAGCGTGAAACAATGAATAGATCCGTGCAGTTTGCAACGCTGCTCGTTGAAGAATTAAAAGAAAGCACATTGCTTTTACATAATACACATCGATTTGCTGGATTTGCCGTTTTGAAAGCGCCGGATATTCCTTCCGTTCTTTTGGAAATGGGCTATTTATCCAATCCTGAAGATGAAATACTCTTAAATTCACCAGAATATCATGCTAAACTAGCAGGTGTGATTTTATCTGGTGTTGAAAGATATTTTGCGTTACAAAAAAGAGTAGAAATTCCAGATTAATTTTACAATTAACCTTAAAGATCAGAATAAAATTTATATGATTTAGCTAAAGTGAAAAATGACACATATTTTAAAAACAATTAGTGCTTTATTTATATTTTGTGCTCTTTTGTCTGGAGCGATTGGGCTTGGGGTTTATAAATATTATGCCAAAGATCTTCCTGATTATACTCAATTGGCCCATTATGATCCCCCAATTGTTACAAGAATTTATGCAACAGATGGGAGATTATTAACGGAGTATGCAACAGAAAACAGAGTTTTTGTTCCTATTCAGGCTATTCCTAAAAGGCTCATTAATGCTTTTTTAGCAGCCGAGGATAAAACATTTTATAGTCATAAAGGTATTGATTTACCAGGTGTGGTCCAAGCTTTTCTAACCAATTTTTTTAATAAAATTCAAGGTGCAGATCGTCGTCCAGTTGGTGCTTCAACTATTACCCAGCAAGTTGCAAAAAATTTTTTATTAACAAATGAATTATCCCTAGCCAGGAAAGTTAAAGAGATTATTTTAGCTTACCGTATTGAACAAGCTTTTAGTAAAGATCGTATTTTAGAGCTTTATTTAAATGAAATTTATCTAGGTACAGGCAATTATGGGGTTGTTTCTGCAAGTTTAAATTATTTTAATAAATCTTTAGATGATTTAACTGTTTCTGAAGCTGCCTATTTAGCAGCTTTACCTAAAGCGCCCAACCATTATCATCCGGTTCATGATTATGAAGCCGCAAAATCAAGAAGAGATTGGGTTATTGGTCGTATGGCCGAAGATGGGTATATTACTGAAGACCAAAAAAACGCCGCTCTTGCCGAACCTTTGCAAGTAAAACAACGAGGTATAACAGAAACAGCAAGGGCCGATTATTTTGCAGAAGAAGTACGTCGCCAGATTATTAATCTTTATGGAGATGATGTTTTATATAAGGGTGGTTTGGTTGTACGTACCAGTCTTGATCCAAGATTGCAAGCTATAGCGGATAAATATTTAAAAGCCGGGATGCTTAATTATGATCGCCGTCATGGATATAGGGGCCCATTAAATCATTTTAATGTTCAAAATGATTGGCAACAAAAACTATCTTCTTTACCTATTCCCCCTGATTTGGGGTCATGGAAAGTGGCTGTAGTTTTATCGTTAACGGATAGTGAAGCATCAATTGGATTTAATGATGGCAAAAAAGGAACCATACCTTTAGCTGAACTAAAATGGGCGCGTCTTGTTAAAAAAACAGGGTGGGGTAAAGTTGTTGCAAAACCATCAGATGTTTTAACAGTGGGTGATGTGGTTTTGGTTGAAAATATTTCCGATCAACAAGATCGATATACATTGCGTCAAATCCCAGAAATAGGGGCAGCATTAGTTGCACTTGATCCTCATACAGGAAGAGTTTTAGCCATGACCGGGGGATGGAGCTATAAAATGAGCGAATTTAACAGGGCAACCCAAGCTAAAAGACAGCCAGGTTCCTCTTTTAAACCGTTTGTTTATATGGCAGCTTTGGATAGTGGATACACACCTTCAACTTTAATTTTGGATGCTCCTGTAACTGTTAACCAAGGTCCAGGAATGCCTCTTTGGACACCCAAAAATTATACACACGAATATTCTGGACCAACAACAATGCGTGTGGGAGTAGAGAAATCAAAAAATTTGATGACTGTCCGTATGGCGCAAGCTGTTGGTATGCCTAAAATTGTTGAGTATGCAAAAAAATTTGGTATTGATGAAAATATGTTACCTGTTTTTTCCATGGCCTTAGGTGCGGGTGAAACGACAGTTTTGAAATTAACAACAGCTTATGCCATGATTGTCAATGGGGGCAAAAAAATTGACCCATCTTTTATTGATCGTATTCAAGATAGAAATGGTAAAACTACTTACCGATATGATCAACGTACTTGCCCAGAATGTTTTGTCGAAGAATGGAAACAACAAGTTACCCCCAAATTAACTGATACGCGTGCTCAGATCGAAGATCCACTTACAGCTTATCAGATGGTGTCGATTTTAGAGGGTGTTGTTCAACGTGGAACGGGAAGTACAATTCGTTCTGTAGGAAAACCTTTAGCTGGAAAAACAGGGACAAGTAATGATTATAATGATGCATGGTTTGTGGGTTTTTCTCCTGATTTAGCGGTGGGGGTTTATTTTGGATTTGATCAACCTCGTAGTTTAGGGAATAATGAAGCAGGTGCAGGTGTTGCTGCCCCGGTTTTTCGTGATTTTATGAATGAAGCTTTAAAAGATCAGCCAGGTATACCTTTTAGAATACCACCTGGGATAAGATTAATTCGGGTTGATGCTACGACAGGACAAAGATCTTATGCAGGGTCAAATGTTATTTTAGAAGCTTTCAAACCAGGTACGGAACCAGATGCATCCCAACAACAGGTCATCACGGGTGAAGCTATCCCGCAAAGTGATATGTTTGGTATAACTGATGGTGAGGGTATGCAACAATTACCTTCACAAGAAGAACCATCAGGAAATGCAGGTGGTTTATATTAAGGATAAAAATTTTTAAAATAAAAATATTAAAAGGTAATAATGAAAGCAGAAATACTTAGTATCATTCAATCTATTCGTGCGTCCCTTGATCTTATCCGGAGGCATCTTTAACTGGGACCATGCAATAAACCGGTTAGCAGAACTTGATCATTTATGTGAAGACCCAAAGCTTTGGGACAATTCCGCTCATGCACAAAAACTTATGCGGGAGCGAACACATTTACAGTTTTCAATCAATTCGTATCAAAATTTATTGAAAGAACTTGAAGATACAATTGCTCTTATTGAATTGGCTGAATTTGAAAATGATCAAGAAATTATTGCGGAAGCTGAAGCAACTTTGCATCGTTTGCGTCATGTAACGTCCCAACAAGAACTAGCCAGTTTATTGTCAGGTGAGGCTGATAGTAATGAATGCTATCTTGAAATTCATCCAGGTGCAGGTGGCACGGAAGCGCAAGATTGGGCCCAAATTTTATTACGTATGTATGCAAGATGGGCAGAACAGCATAATTATAAAATTGAATGGATAGAAGAAAGTAGCGGCGAAGAGGCAGGAATTAAATCTGCAACGATTAGGATTAAAGGGGCTTATGCCTATGGTTGGTTAAAAACTGAAAGTGGGGTGCATAGATTGGTTCGGATTTCCCCATTTGATAGCCAAGCAAAAAGACATACAAGTTTTGCATCCATTTGGGTTTATCCTGTGATTGATGATACAATCGAAATAGATATTCAGGATAAAGATTTGCGTGTTGATACGTTTCGTGCTTCAGGTGCAGGAGGACAACATGTTAATAAAACAGATAGTGCAATCAGAATTACCCATATCCCTACGGGCATTGTTGTCCAATGTCAATCGGATCGTTCGCAACATCGAAATCGGGCTATGGCCTATGATATGCTGAAGGCACGTCTTTATGAACGGGAATTACAAAAGAGGGAGGCAGAAGCCCAAAGTATAGAAGCAACAAAAACTGATATTGGATGGGGGCATCAAATTCGCTCTTATGTTTTGCATCCTTATCAAATGGTCAAAGATTTAAGAACGAATGTTGAAACAAGTAATACGGGTGCTGTATTGGACGGCGACATTGATTTATTTATTCATGCATCACTAGCAGCACGTGTTGGGCATATACGAAATGATTGACATAATCACTTTATTAATGTTGTGATGATATAATGATATTTTCTACCTACAAAATACGACTTATAAAAACTATTAAGATAATGAAGAAAAGATTTACTGCCCCATTCAGTTTGAATTGGTTTTTTCTTAGACAAAATGGATCATCGGCTTATTTTATTCATCGATTTCAATCTCGTGAATTATGGCGAAGAAAAAGATGGTTTGCGCGGTTGGTTTTATGTATCAAACAAATATTAGCTCCTTTTATCGGTTTGATTATTATATGTCTTAGTATATATAGAAATGGTTGGATTGTAAAAAAACGGGTTGGGAAAAGTTTAACGCGCCAGTTTTTAGATCAGGTGCCGTTGGCATTAACCTATCCTTTCTTACCTAGATGGTATTATATTTTTGAGCTTTATGAAGATAGAAAATATAGATTATGGAAAGATTATCTTTATCGTTTTGAAACGAAGAGAGGAATTTATAGTTATTTGAAAAGAATCTATCAAACTAAACCAAGGGTTCATTTAAAAAATAAAATTAAATTTAATGAAATTTGCCATAGAAATAATCTTGCCCATATACCAATTTTTGCTTCTTTTTTACAAGGTCAATATATAAATCTAAATAATAATTCTTCCGTAGAATTATTACCTTCTTGTGATTTATTTTTTAAACCAACTTTAGGCCGGGGAGGATACGGTATAGAAAGATGGGATTATGTTGGTGAAGGTAAATATTCTAACAATAGCAAAGTATTACCAGCTGCTGAACTTATTGACCAATTTCGTATTTTGTCACATATAAAACCTTTTTTTGTTCAACCAAGGATAAAAGTTCATCAAGAGTTAGAAGATTTGGCTAATGGTGCCTTATCAACAATTCGGGTTGTATCAATAGAAGATGAACATGGAAATTATGAAATTACTCATGCAATTTTTCGTATGGCTGTTGGCAATAACCATACGGTTGATAATTTTCATGCTGGAGGCATAGCAGCAGCAGTTAATATCGAAACCGGAACATTGGGATTAGCAAGTGATATAGGACTTAATCGTAACTCAAGATGGCATGAAATTCATCCAACAACGCATGCAAAGATTTTAGGCAGACAATTACCACTTTGGAAAGAAACATGTGAACTTGTTAAGCAGGCCCATAGTCATTTTGGAGTACGTTTAATCATAGGATGGGATATAGCTATATGTTCGAATAAACCCGTTATTGTAGAAGGAAATGGACGCCCCGATCTTGATATTATTCAGCGTATTGGTCAAAGGCCAGCTGGAAATGAACGTTTGGGGCAACTCTTAGTTTATCATTTAAAACGCTATATAAAAAATGAAACAAAAAATTAAATTATTGAGGCTGTATTATATTTAAAATTTCATCAATGTGACCTGGGACTTTCACTTTACGCCATATATGATCAATTACCCCTTTTTCATTGATTAAAAAAGTGGCGCGGTCAATGCCCATATATTTTTTACCATACATGCTTTTTTCAATCCAGGTACCATAGGCTTCACAAATTTTACCCTCTTCATCTGATATTAAAATAAAATTTAAATTATATTTGTTTTTGAATTTTGTGTGGCTTTGCTGATTGTCTTTTGAAACACCAATAACAACCGTTTTATGATCAACAAAATTGCTTTGCTTATCACGAAAATCGCACGCTTCTTTAGTACAACCAGGGGTATCATCTTTGGGATAAAAATATAAAATGACTTTTTTACCTTTAAATTGTTTTAAGGATATTTTTTTACCATCATCAGCATAGGCTGTGAAATCTGGCGCTGCTATTCCTGGTTTTAATGTCATAATTTACCTTTATATTTCAATAGGTTTTAAAATGGTTTGATATAATGATTGTACTTGTTCTGATGTATCAAGCAACGACATTTTTAATATGTCAAAATTTTCTTTACCAATCATATAGGACATTGTTTTTTGATTAACTAAAGAAAAATCTTTTTCATGACCATTTAATCCCAAAATTTCGAATGTAACTAAAATCTTTTGGTAAAATTGAAAAGCATTTAATAAAATTTCTGTATGATTAGTGGATAAGATTTTGTATTTGTTTAAAGCTTTTAATGCAGCTATTGTGTGTGAATGTAAAATGCTTGGATATCTAAATCCGTAAATAAGCTGGAGATATTGGCATATAAACTCTATATCAATTATACCGCCTTTAACATATTTAATTTCCCAAATATTTTGGGTAGGATGGTTTTTAAATAATCGTTCACGCATTTCTAAAACATCGCGGAGAATTTTTAAATTTGATCTTTTTTGACAAAGAATATTTCGAATGGTTTTATTAACGGTTGGTTTAAAGTTATTAAAATCACAAATTACTCTTGCTTTAGTTAACGCCATATATTCCCATGTCCATGCCTGTTCTTGATAGTAGCGTGTAAAAGCACTAAGCGATGAAGCAATAGGCCCAACGTTACCCGATGGTCTAAGCCGCATATCAATATCGTACAATTTACCTTCTTTACTGATTAAACTAATGGCATGGATAAATCGCTGAGTTAACCGTGCGCTATAATCATTAAGTGATGATATTTTTTTTCCTATAATTTCATTATTTTCTTTCTCCGGATTGTAAAGAAAGATAAGGTCAAGATCTGATGAAAAACTTAATCCGTTTGCCCCTAACTTACCTAAAGCAATTACAGCAATTTTATAATTTGGTAACGATCCATATTGATGTGTAAAGGCCTGGTAGGTAATATCAAAAACTATTTGGATTATTATGTTGGCTATATTACTTAAATAATATGTTAAAGTTTCTATATCAATTTGTTTTTTAAAAAATTTAAAAGCAAGTTGAAATTTTTTTTCCTTAAGCCAACGTCTGCATATATTTAAATTTTCTTCATAATTATTCTCAAAAATAATTTGTGTATGTAATTCTTTTTTTAACTTTGGTAAAGGTGGGAGGGGATCATAAAAGAATGGTGTTATAATAAATTCTGCAAGTTGGGGTTTTTCATTTAAAAGTTCAACTAGAAAAGGTGTATAAATCATAATATCCGATATTGTTGAAAAAATATTAGGATAATTATGAAGAAGTGAAAAAATTTGTATACCAGTGGGTAAACTAGAAATAAATTTATCAAACCTAATTAAAGCTAATTCTGGGTTAGTACTTTGCCCAAAAATTTTTAATAGTTTTGGAACAAGTATATATAAAAGATTTTTGACTTTTTCATTTTGGGTAGAACGATATTGGCCTGTATACCATCGTCTAATAATATCAATAACAGATAAAGGATTGGTAAAACCAAGCTTTTCCAAAAATTTAATTGTTTCACTATCATAATCTATTCCAGTAAAAATTAAAGAATGGTTTGAATTTGTTTCTGATGTGGGATTAAATAATTTAATATAATTTTTGGCAACATTATTAAGATAGTAATAAGTTTTTGCTTCAAAATCTTTGATAGATTTCTCCTTTATAAAACAAGATAATTGTTTCAATTTTTCGGGTTGGGATGGCAATTCATGAATTTGATGATCATCAATCATCTGTAATCTATGTTCTAATGTTCTTAAATAAATATAAGCTTCTTTCATTAGCTCAGATGTTTTTTTATCAACGCAACCTATATGTACAAGTTGATCAAGAGCATCCTCTAAAGATGAGGTTTGTAAATCTTTATAACGCCCCCCCCAAATTAATTGTTGTGTTTGAATAAAAAATTCGATTTCACGTATACCACCTGCCCCAATTTTAATATTATGACCTTCAAGTTTGATTTTATTATGCCCATGATTAATATGAATTTGTTCTTTCATTCTGTGAATATCTTGTAAAGCAGCAAAATCTAAATATTTACGCCAAATAAAAGGTTGAATTGTTTTTAAAAAATTTTGACCTATTTCAAAATCACCGGCAATTGTTCTTGCCCGGATCAATGCTAATCTTTCCCAATTTTGTCCAAAAGTTTCGTAATAATTTTCTGCAGCTTGAATAGAGATACATAAAGGTGTAGATACAGGATCAGGGCGTAATCTTAAATCAACTCGAAAAACATACCCATCGACAGTTGGGTATTGTAAAATATGAATAAATTGCCGTGTAAATGTTGTAAAAAAATTTTGTAAACTTTGTTTTCCTTTATAAATTATCTTATTCGGATCATAAAGCATAATAAGGTCGATATCACTGGAATAATTTAATTCTTTTCCACCTAATTTACCCATTCCAAGAATAACAAAGCCACACTTTTTAAGAATGTCATGATCATGAAATATTAGATCACCTTTTAACCGTGCTTGATTCAAAAGATAATGACATGTTAAATTAAGAATGGTGTCAGCAAAATGGCTTAATTTTCTGACAATCTCCTTGAAATACCACCATTGAGCTAAATCGGACAATGCAATAACCAAAGAAATACGTCGTTTTGCAATACGCAAATGATGCATGAATAAATTTATATCAGAAATATTAGATAAAATTTGTTCTAATTCTTTAAGAATTTTATCATATACGATTATACTTTTTTCTGTGCAAAGAGAATAGAAGGTATCAGGTTCGTTTAAAAGGCAATATGTTAAATAGGGACTATTCCCAAAAATTGACTGGAGTATCTTTTGCCCCTGTAAATTATTTGTTAGATCTATAATAAATTGTTTCAAATGATCTGATTGACTAGTAACAAGATTTCGCCATTTTTCCATACCTAATTTGGCTTGGCTATCATCAGAGGGCAAGGGTAAATGATTAAAGTTTATTGATGGGTTTAACATAAAATTAAATTGTATGTTATATTAGTTATGTTAGTGAGAAGATATATTGCTTAAAATTATTATAAATGATTAAATCAGAAAAATAAATTATAAAGGTTTTAAAGTGTCTTATAGATTAATGCGTTATGTGACAAAAGGGATTTCTATTTGCTTGTTAATTTTAAGCACTTTATTAATTATTGGCCTATATAATTTGTCAAATAACAAATCAGTTAATTTAAATTTTTTTATTCCTTTAATTGAAGAAAAACTAGAAAAAAATCAGACTGGCCTGGACATTGTTATTAACAATATATCTTTAACATGGAAAAAAAATACTTTTTATCCACGTATATTGTTTAATCAAATTATACTTATGAATAAAAACGAAGATTTTTCTTTAACTTTGCCTGATCTGGTTTTAGATATTAATTTTTTTTCTTTATTACACAATAAATTAATAATTAAAAAAGTATCTTTAGTTGATTTAAATATCAATTTAAAAAGAACGGCAGAAGATAAATTAATTATCGATTCTTTTAATGATAGAAAATCTTTATCACAAAAAATCTATTTTGATAAAATTTTATATTTAATTAAAAAGTTAAATTTTATAAACGTATCTACAAACAAAGAACTAAATTCAAATATTAATCTTGAATTATTACGTGGTTCTATAAATTTTATTGATCAATCGGAGCAATCAATTTTTTATCTAGATTCATTTAATTATTATGTTTCTTTTGATCCTTTAACTTTTGAAGGAAATTATGATCTAAATTTAGAAGGTAAGTATAAAGGATCTATAACAGGAATTTTTGCGTTTAATAAACAATTGCAGAAAATGCATCTACAAAATAAAATTGATCAGATACCTTTGGCTTTTATAACTGATAATTTTTTATCAAACCATAAAATTGTATCATCAGAAATAAATATTTCAGCAGACCTAGAAATTGATATAGGATTGGATGGACAATTTTATAGTTTTTATACAAAAGGAATTATAGGGCAAGGTTCTATTACGTCACCATTATGGAATAATCAACTATTTCAAATTGATCAGGCAGATTTCACCGCTTTTTCCCAAAATCAACAGAAGATTGTTTTGGAAAATTTTGATATACAATCTTTGAATACTATCTTTAATAGTCAAGGAATAATCGAACTTGCAGATAATTTAGAACAAATTAATTTTACAGGTACGTTAAATGTCAAAGATTTATCCGTAGATTATTTGAAAAAATATTGGCCTGCTAATGCTGTACGAAATGTACATCAATGGATTGAGCATAATATTGATACAGCAATGATCCGCCATTATCAATCAGAATTTTCAATTACTTTTAATTCAATTACACAAAATTTTTTATTAGATCATTTTAATAGTTCTTTCGTAATAAACGATTTTGTATTTCATTATCTTGATTATATGCCACCCGTACAAGATGGTGTGGTAACGGCCACTTTAAATCAAAATGAATTTAATGCAGAGTTTAACGGTGTAAGATCAGAAAATATTAAAATTAATGATCATGCCCGATTGTCAATTGGGCCATTTGATCAAAAAGATCAAACAATTAAAATCCAAATTGCTACAAACAGTTCTTTGAATAAAATTTTATCTTTACTTAACCACCCAAAACTTGAATATGCAAATAAACTGGGGTTTGATCCTGCAAAGGTTGAAGGTACTGTAGACGCGGATCTGTTGGTCAATTTTTTGGCAAAGAAAGATTTGGATATGAACGATATTGATTTTAAGGTAGAAGGTAATTTAAATAATATTAATATAAAGAATATTTTTAATAATCGTGATTTGGCAGAGGGTAATTTCAATTTAATACTTAATCCGAATTTTATGAAAATAAAAGGTGAAGGGTTATTAGATTCAATTCAAACCAATATAGATTGGACAGAAAATTTTAATAAAAATTTGGACCAGCAAAGATCAATTAAACTTTCGGGTCAACTTACAACAAATGATATAAAAAATTGGGGTTTAGATTTAAAGGATTATGTTAAAGGTCCAATTAGTTTTAATGTAAATTTGGATAACAATAAAAATACAATTCAAGCAATTGATGGATCGTTTATATTTGATCAAACAGAGATTAATGTGCCCACTCTTGATTGGATAAAAAGTAAATCCGATCATGCAATTTTAAATTTTAAATATAATAATTTGTTGCCTCAACCTAATAATCTTCAATTTATATTTACAACATCGACAGCAGATATAAGTGGGGAAATGAATTTACCCTTTAATCAATCTTTAGTAAAATTTAATCGTTTTAAATTAGGGATAACAGATTTAAAAAATGTAACAGTTAACTTTATTAACCCTTCATTATCAATTTTGATAGATCAAGGAATACTAGATATCGCCCCTTTTTTGAAACAAAAAAATGAAGAAAATAATAAAAAACCTTTTAATATAAAAAGTACTGGATCATTAAAATTATATAATCATGATAATAAGATTTTGGATCCAGCAACAATTGAATTAAGTTATAATGGGACATCGTGGAATACAATTAATATTAAAGGTGATTTTAATAATAATGATGACCTTAAATTAGTCTATACTAGTGATCCATTACGTCAAAGGCATGAATTAAGGTTTGTGTGTGATAATATGGGATATTTGTTAAAACAGCTAGGTATTCTTGAAAATATAGAAGATGGAAAAATGAAAATTTCTGGATATATTGATGATCGTGATCCTCAAAGAGTTTTTTATGGAAAAAGTAAAATGGGATCTTTTCGTTTTACAAACGCATCATTTTTAGCCAGATTATTTACAATGGCATCTTTGACGGGAATTCTCGATTTATTAACAGGAGAGGGGGTTTGGTTTACAAACTTTTCATCAGACTTTTCTATTCATGATGGGAAAATAAATATACCAGAACTTCGTGCACATGGGCCGTCTCTTGGTATTACAAGTAGAGGAATAATTGATTTTGCTCATGATAAAATTGACTTAGAAGGTACTATAGCACCTGCGTATCTATTGAATAGTATTCTAAACAATATTCCTATTATAGGTCCTATTATAAATGGGGGTGAAGGCGAAGGCATATTTTCTTCTACCTATAAAGCTTATGGTTCAATTAACCAGCCTATATTCGATATTAATCATTTCTCTATTCTAACGCCAGGATTTTTACGAGATATTTTTAATCCAGAATCAGATAATTTGGATGATGATTTTGATGATAATCTTGAAAAAATACCGGATATCCAACCTTTTAGTCCAAAACAAGAAAATAATATTTTAAAAGATACGCATTAGATTATACAAATAATTTTTTACTTAGAAGATGCTAAAGGTAAGTAAATATCTGTAATTAGTTCTGTGGCTGATACATCTCGGGGATTATTTATATATTCTTCAAAAATTGGTTGATCCGTCGTTTCAAATGCTGATTGAGGAAGCCATTGACCATATAACCATTGATAAGCTGCACGCATACTAGCATAAGGCCCAATATAACGTAATACAGCATAAAGCCCACCATGAATATAAGAGGAAATAATAGGTGGATTAACATTAAAATGATTTTCTATAACCATTGCGGCCTGAGATTTTAGATCTTTTTCAGCTGTGATAGAAGGATCATCAAAATAAATTCCGAGCATACGTTGGTTTGTTGTAACTAAATCATGTGCACCAAGCCAGGTAAATAACTTATAAAAAGCTTTTCCTATGTCTATATAAGATCCCTGATGATTAAGTGCGACTATTTTTAAATCTGATACGTGTCGAATAATAACCGGATAATTTTGTTCAGATAAAGATTGTTTTGATAAAAGTTGGAATTGGTGGTGGTTCCCTTTTTTACGATATTGTGCTGGTGGTAACCCATATTCTTGTTTAAATAACCTTGTAAAAGATTGAAGATTGGGATATCCGCTTTTCTTGGCAATGATTGCAGGTGATAATTCTGTATGAGATAAATATGTGGCAGCTTTTTGTAGACGCAAACGCTTTACTGTATCGGCAATGGTTTCACCGTAAAGAGCGTGATAAAGACGATGCCAGTGATATGGCGACATACATGCAATATCAGCCAATTTTAATAAATCTAAGGGTTCATTTAAATGATCATAAATATAGGTTATAACACGGTTTAATCGTTGTTCATAATCTTTGAGATGGGAAGCTTTACGCATCGTATTAACCTATATTTATGATTCATCTCTTAATAATTTTTATTTAACACCAATAAAAATATCAATAGTACCAGAAGATTGATAGTGTTCATAATCGGCAATAAAAGTTCTTTGAAGGGGCTGTTGCCAAATTTCAAACCATTTTTCTCCAACACTTTGTGGGCCGTTTTTTACATTAAATATTTTTCTTGTTTCAGGCATAATAGTAAATGAAACTAATGATTCTGGTAATCTTTCTATTGTTTTAACGGCCACACCAATAATAAGGGAATAAACGCATTCTTCATATTTTCCGATGTTTTTAAAATGTGTATATACAGCATAAATATCAGAAGAAATTTTATTAGAAATTTTATCTAAAATATTTTCTTGATAAAATTTTTGCCAATGCAGTGGAATAGTTTCTGCAGCTATAGCATTGGATGTTTTTAGTTCAAGTCCCACAATAGTAATTGGTTCTTGGATATTTTTCATTATATGTTTTCCTTTTAATAAAGTTAAAATATAATAAAAATCTATCACATTGTTTTTTGATAAATCTTGCTGTATTGAACTTTGAAAAATTAATATAAAAGATTATTATGATTACGATACTTTAATTAATGCATGTTTTTTTCGTCCAGCTGATAGTTTAATTATACCATCCTCATTCATAAAATTTTTGGTTATTTTAAACATTTCATCTGTTATTTTTTCATCATTAACTTTTGCGCCTCCTCCCTGGATTAATCGTCTGGCTTCGGCATTGCTTGTTGTAAGTCCCGATTGTTTAAAAAGTTCAAAAGCAGGAATGCCATGATCCAATTTGCTGAGAGACATTTCAAAAATGGGTAAAGCTTCACCAATTTTGCCTTCACTAAAAGTTAAGCGTGCAGTTTCTGCAGATTTTTCTGCTTCATCTTTTCCATGAACCAATGTTGTAATAGCATTAGCAAGCATAATTTTAGCGTGATTAATTTCGGCACCTGGCAATTTTTCTAGTCTTGAAACTTCATCCAAAGGAATATCAGTAAAAAGTTTTAAAAACTTTCCAACATCTGCATCATCTGTGTTGCGCCAATATTGCCAAAAATCATAAGGGTTAAGTTTTTCAGAATCTAACCATACAGCTCCAGATGCAGTTTTTCCCATTTTTGTTCCGGATGCAGTAGTTAATAATGATGTGCATAATCCAAATAATTCTTGATGTTCCAAACGTTTTGCTAAATCGATACCACTTACAATATTACCCCATTGATCAGAGCCTCCCATTTGTAACCGGCAATTATAACGACGAAATAATTCTAAAAAATCATAGGCTTGAAGAATCATATAATTAAATTCAAGAAAGCTTAGAGGCTGTTGTCGATCTAACCGTAATTTGACAGAATCAAAGGATAGCATTCGATTAACAGAAAAATATTTTCCATAATCCCGAAGAAATTCTATGTAATTTAAATGTTTAAGCCAATCATCATTATTAACAATGATAGCATCATTTGTTTTATTTCCAAAAGAAAGGAATTTTGAAAAAATAGGTGTTATTTTTTTTATGTTTTGATCAATTTGCTGTTCTGTCAAAATTTGGCGACTTTCGTCCTTACCTGATGGGTCGCCAATTTTTGTTGTTCCCCCTCCCACAACAATAATGGGTTTGTGTCCGTGTTGTTGCAAACGTCTTAAAAGCATGATTTGCATCATATGACCTACATGAAGACTATCAGCGGTTGCATCACACCCATTATATCCAATGATAACATCAGTTGATGCTATTTCATCTAAAGATTCAAGATTGGTGCATTGGTAAAAATAACCACGGGACATAATCGTGTTAATAAAGCTAGATTTAAAATTATTCATAAAACTTCCCATTCGTATTATTTTAGTATAAATTAATTATTAGCTGGATTTGTCAATTAACAAAAGTAATAAATAGAGAAAATAAAATGACCAAATTATTATCGGCTCTGGGATTAATGAGTGGAACAAGCGGGGATGGAATTGATATTGCTTTGCTTGAGACCGATGGCGATAAAGAAGTTCATTTTTATCAAGGTCATACCTATCCTTATGACCAAATTTTTCGTCAGAAAATTTTTAAAGCTATGCAAGATAATACCAATGTGGATTTAATTAAATCTTTAGAAGAAGAATTAACTTATCTTCATAGTCAAGCTGTCCAATCTTTTTTAACAACCATTAAAAAAGACAGTTCAACTATTGATGTTATTGGATTTCATGGCCAGACTTTAATTCATAAACCTCATGATAAAATAACAAAACAAATTGGTAATGGTGAACTTCTTGCAAAATTAACAGGCATCAAAGTTGTTAATGATTTCCGTACCCAAGATGTGCTTGAAGGTGGTCAAGGAGCACCCTTAGTACCTATTTACCATCATGCATTAACGCGATCTTTGCAGCATCCATTAGCTGTTGTTAATATTGGTGGGGTTGCTAATGTAACTTGGATTAATCACGATGATCCAGAAAAATTAATTGCCTTTGATACAGGTCCAGGTAATGCATTGATAGATGATTGGGTAAGCAAACATAGTGATAATTATTACGATTATGATGGAAGTTATGCGCGTCAAGGAAAGATCCATCCGGAACTTTTAGATATTTTAATGGATCATCATTATTTTTCTTTAAAACCCCCAAAATCTTTGGATCGATATGGTTTTGATGTTTCGTGTTTGCAAGGTCTTTCTTTTTTAGATGGAACAGCCACATTAACAGCTTTTACTGTAGAATCGATTGTAAAATCTGTACAATATTTTCCAGAACCTGTTCAACTGTGGCTAGTGACAGGTGGGGGAAGACATAATAAAACTTTAATGCAAAATTTGCAGGAACGATTAAAAGTTACAGTTAAACCAGTAGAAGCTTTTGGTTGGGAAGGTGATAGTTTAGAAGCCCAAGCTTTTGCTTATTGCGCTGTTCGTTTTTTAAAAAAATTACCTATTAGTTTTCCAAAAACAACAGGTGTCATACGTCCAATATATGGGGGACATTTATCATTAGGTCTCTCTTAATGATAAAATGTTAAAAAATATTTTACATTCCGCGCTTAATCTTGTTTTACCAATACGATGTTTGGGATGTGATGTGTTTCTTCACCCGCCAGGAATAAATTCTGGAAATGCAGTTTGCTTTGATTGCTTTGCAAATCTTAGTTTTTTAACTGATCCGCAATGTTCGTGTTGTGGATATCCCTTTGATTACGATAATGATCAGGAATTATGCCTTGCTTGTTTAAAAAATAAACCTCTCTATCGCCGAGCAAAAGCTGCTTTACGTTATGATGACTTTAGTAGATTATTTATTTTAAAATTTAAATATGCTGATCAAACGCATGCTTGCGATCTTTATACACGTTGGTTAATTAAAGCAGGCGAAAAATGTTTAAAAGATGTTTCAATGATTACACCTGTGCCGCTTTATTGGGTTCGTTTATGGCAAAGACGCTATAATCAATCAGCCTTACTAGCTAAACATTTAGCTACTTTAACCTCTTTGAAATATATTCCTAATTTACTCATTAGGTCTAGATCAACTCTCTCCCAAGGAAATATGAGTAATTATCAGAGACAAAAAAATGTAAAAAATGCTTTTACATTTAATTCTAAATATAAACACACTATACAAGGGAAACATATTCTTCTTATAGATGACGTTTTCACAACAGGTGCAACAGTTTTGGAATGCACAAAAACGCTTTTAAATGCTGGTGCTGCCAATGTTGATATTTTAACTTTAGCCCGTGTCGTTTAATTTATATATAATTATAAAAAAATATGAGTTTTGATGATATAGATAAAACTAAAAAATCTTTTAAGGTAGCATGTTTGCAAATCGCATCCTTAGGTGACACATACCAAAATATAGAAATGGTGTGTGATTTTATTGGTGAAGCCGCACGTGAAAAAGCAGAGTTAATTTTGACACCTGAAAA